>CBFGVE010000039.1:0-11614 GCA_965651915.1 uncultured bacterium | reverse complement strand
AATCCGGCCCTCGCCAAGTTCTACAACGACGTCTACCAGGAGCAAGGCTGGATCAAGCGCAACCTCGACCGCGGCATCAACGAAAAGCAGAAGGAGCTGGACCAGCTCAGCCGCTTCGACACCATCGACCAAGGTATCCAGCGAGCCAACGAGCTGAAGGAGCAGGCAGAAAAAAAGATTGAGGAATACCAGCAGATCATCGAGGGGAAGATCGAGAACACCACCGGCCTAGACCTGGCCAAGCTCAAGGAGAAAGCCGGGCAGTACGGAAAGTACTACGAGCAGGCCAAGGAGATGTATGACTACGTCACGGAGCTGAAGGGCCGGGCCGACGCTGCCGGCGAATCTGTCCCCGACATCCCCGAAGCCGCCAAGCAGGGGCTGCGCAACATGGTGTACATTGGCGAGGCGCTCGACAAGGCCGCCGGCAAGGCTCCTCCGGGCATCAGCGATATGCTGGAGTTCTACAGCAACGCCACCAAGGTCAGCGTGAAGGCGGCGGAGAACGCCCAGAAGTTCAAGCTAGGCAGCGGAGAGATCGACGCGGCTAACCAGTTGCTCGGCCCCTACAACAAAACCCTCGAACAAATGGGCGTGGACCAGGCCTCCATGACCGATTTCGGAAAGGCAACGGGTCTGCGGGTGATCAAGGCGGACGGCGGCGGCTACTACATCGTGGACGAGGACTACAACATCGTCAACAAGCGGGGCATCAGCGAAGAGGACTTTCAAAAAATGCAGGGGCTCTACGCAGGCTTCGATGCCGTTCGCGGCGATTCGGATAGCCCTCTCTCCCCCGAGGAGCTGGCCCTGGCCCTCGCCCAGCTCAAAAACGGCCGCGAGGTCGTTATCCGCGGGCAGAATTTCGGCCAGGAGGCCGACTGGCTGGAGTGGCAGGCCGAGAATGCCGTCGAACGGGAAATGCGCGGAGAAGCGGCCGGCGATCTTTATGGGGAGATCAAGGACCAGCTTCCCCAGAGTCTGCGGGAACGTATTTTCGGTCGAAACGACGAGGCCTACCAGCGGGAGCTGGAGCGCACGCTGGCCAAGCTGTCCGACTATGACGCGGAAAAAATCGGCGAATCCCGGGACGCCATTCAGGACGCCATCCTCAAAGGCCTAGAGGAGGGCAAATCGTTCGATGACATCATGAAGGGCATCAACGATGAAATCGACGCAAGGAAGGAAGCCGAAAAGCAGGCGGCCCAGGAAGCGGAAGAGCAGGATGAGGATCCCGATTCTGGCGGATCCAGCGAATCGGAAGAGCCAGAACCCATGGACGACTCCGGGCAGGAGAGCGGCGAGGAGTCTGAATCCGAAGAATCATCGGAAGAACGCGCCGAAACCGAGGGTGATGAACAGAGCGGGGATCAGGACGGCTCCGATACCGACAAAGGAGCCGATTCAGAAGAGCAGACAGAGGATGCAGAGCCGGGCGACGAAGAGATGCCTGATCCTGAATCCACTGAGGAGCCGGAGGATCAAAGCGGAGACACCCAAGAGAATCCAGAGCCAGCGACCGATGAACCGACCGAGGAAGATGCCAACGCTAGTGAAACGCCAGAACCAGCGACTCCTGATCCCGAAGGCACCGGCCCGGAGGAGAGCGGCGGCGAAGAGGAGGCGATGGAATCGGAAGGCGAGCCCGAGGAGGAACCCACCCCTTCGGAGCCCGACCTCCCTCCAGGAATCTATGGCACCGGAACGAAGGCAGACCCCTACCGGGATTATGAAAACATGCCCCGGGACTGGAACGACATGACTCCCGAGGAACAGCAGGACTTTCTTCGAGGGAACGAGCCATCCGTGGGAGATGCCCCGCCTCCCCCGCCCCCTCCGCCCGATGGATCGGGAGCGCTCGATATCTTCTCCAGCCAGCGCGATGCCGACCGCAGGGACCAGACCTCCTCGGCTATGGGTGGCATGGGTCTCACCTCGCAGATGGCCGAGGCATCGCGGGCCGGTGACCAGCAGGCGCGCGACGCCCAGCAGATCCGCGACTCGGGAGGACGCGACGCCCGCGACATCCTTGATGAATCCACTCGGAAAACCGCCGAGGGAGACCGGAAAGATAGCTGGGGCAACATCATCGGAGAAGCGGTTGAGGAAGGCTTCATTCAAGGCGGGCAGAGGTTTGGCGAAACCCTGGGCGAGGCGGCGGCAACCCGGGTGGCCGGCGAAATCTTTGGTTCGTCGGGCTCCAAGGGGACCGAAGTATCCGATGGCAGCTCTTCTTCCGCGCCGGCCGGCGGTGCCGTAGCCTCGACCGGCGGCTCGGGCGGAGGCTCGGGCGGATCGGAATCGGATGGCGCCTATGGCGGAGGTTCGGAATCCGAAGGCGGCTCAGGCGGCCCGGAGGACGGGGGTGCCGAAGAGGCCAGCTCAGGCGAGGCCGACGTGCCGCCTACCGACGATCCAATTGGCCTAACCGAAACGACCCAGAACACCGACGGCACCGTGACCGCGCGCTTCGCCTGTGGCTACAGCATTCGCGTACAGCCTCCACCCCCATCCCAGTGCCCCATTTGCGCCAAGGCGCTGGAGTCCACCACCCCGAATCCAGCACCTACCGAGGCCCCCGGCCCGCTCGGTACGCCCTTAGCGCCCAAGCCTCGCACCACCAGCCCCACGAGCACAACCCCTGCTCCGGTGAAAAAGCAGGCCCGCTGCCCCAATTGCAAGAGCCCAAATATTGCGGTCAGGCCCGACGCCAACCCCATCTACGGAACGGTGTACCGCTGTGGAGGCTGCGGGGCCAGCTTCCGCAGCGTCTATGTTGTCTACGAGTAAGGAGTCCTTCGTGACCACCCAACTAACCATCTCGCTTGCCTCCGTCCTTCTGGCTGCCGGATTGCCCTTCACGATGCGCGCCGATCCCGTACAGGGTATCTTCCCCGCTCCGGGATCGGAAGCCGCTTCCTCGGCCTCCATGCCCCGTCCAGCGGAGAGCGATCCTGCAGCCTTCAAGGAGATCGAGGCCCGGTTAAATACCATCGAAACCCGTCTCGGCTCTCCCACCCGAGCCGCGTCCGGGTTCTACAATTTCGAGCGGCGAATCAGCGACATCGAAAAGCGTCTGGACCGAATCGAACAGCAGTTGAAAGCAATCCAGCAAATGGAGCAACGAGTACGCAAACTGGAAACCGCCAAATGAAAACCATCTCCATCCTGATTCTCTCCGCTTCTCTTCTCGCTTCCTGCACCAGCTCCGGCCCCTCGGGAGGAGGCAATCAGCCGAGCGTCTTCGTGGCACCCGAAAGCCGCAGCGTCGCCAAGGTGGCCGTCCTACCCTTTCGGGGTCCAACCGAGCTGATTGGCACCTCGGTCTCCGACACCTTCGGAACCGAGCTAATGAAAACCCGGCGGTACGAGCTGATCGAGCGCAGCCAGCTATCCGGTGTGCTTGGCGAGACCGAGGTCCAGCTTTCCGGGCTCACTGCCGGCCAGGCCGCCCAGCTCGGTCAGATGCTGGGTGCGCAGGCCGTCGTGATCGGCACCGTATCCGAATACGAGAACATGGCGGTTAGAGGCAAACCCGTACCGGTGGTCGGCATCAACGCCCGCCTCATCGACGCGAGCAGCGGCAAGATCCTCTGGAGTGTAGACCACGCCTCGCGCGGGGGCCGATCCGATGTTCTCGCCCAGCACGCTCGCGCCGTCGTCGCCGAGATGGTTTCGTCGCTCAACCGCCAGCTCCGTTAGCCACAAGGAAATGCCATGCCTAAACCTACCCGACTGATTACGACACTGCCCATGCTGGCCTTCGCCCTGCTGCTGGCCTCCTGCACAAGCTCCCGACCTGTCTACCAGGGCGACGACCCGGCATACGCCTCGCTCCCTCCGCCGACCAAACTCTCCTCAATCCGCCTGCCCACCGTCCTCCCACGGATGATGATCATCGTCGATGAAAAAAGCCTGGGCACGATCGCCACTGCCGAGGTCGAGGCGGCCGCAGTGAAGAAGCTGGCCGCTCTTGGGGTGCCGGTTGTGGACCAGGACATGGTGAAGGCCAATCTCGCCCGCAGCCAGCAGATGCTCCAGGCGGCGGGCGACAACCGCGGGGCGGCGGCGCTGGGCTCCCAGTTCGGTGCCGACATAGTCATCGTCGGCGAGGCGGTGGCCAAGCCTTCGGCCCGCCGCATCGGCGACACCAACCTCCGCTCCTACCAGGCGGTGGTGACCCTGCGAGCGGTCCGCACCGACAATGCCGCGACCCTCGCAGCGGCTTCCGAAGACTCCACCCAGGTAGGCCTGGAGGATGTCAGCGGCAGCGCCAAAGTGCTGCGCGCGGCCGCCGATGCCGCCCTCGACCCGTTGCTGGCTGCGACCTTCGCCAAATGGACTCCCGGCGCGGGATCGGACGGGGCAGGAGGCTTCGGCCACCGGGTGGACATCACGGTGGGCGGGGTAGATCAGCTCTGGAAGCTTAAAGCGCTTCGGGAATCGCTGCGGCAACGCAACCAGGATGTGGGCGAAGTAGTGCAGCGGAGCTACACGTCGGGCATGGCCGAATTTTCGGTCAGCTCGCGGCTGCCTGCCGAAGAACTCGCCGAGGCACTCGTCCTCGCTCCACCGGAAGGACTGCGCATTCAAGTGCTCGACATCAGCGCAGGCAGGATTCAACTGCGTACCGTGGAAAGGCAGAACCCATGAACAAAGCAATCTGGATCATAGTGCTGAGCATGCTCCCCTGCCTCGCTATGGCAGCAAGAGAATCCGACAGCGAAATTCTCCTGCGGTGCTTCGTCCGCTACACCCTGGCCAGCGAAATCCACGCCCAGGCGCTGGATCTCGCCAAGGGCGCTCCCGAGGCGGACCGGAATCAGATCGGGGCCGCAGCAGAATCATGGCTGGACGCCGAAGTCACCCTCCTTCGCACCGACCTCGAAACACGATTCAAAGACCAGGCTAGGGACCGGTTCGAACGATTCGTCGGAGAATATACCCGCGCGGAGGAGGCGGGCGATCAGGGCTATTTGGAACGGCTTGCCATGCACACCGGCCTGATGGAGCCCCCGCCGGATTACGCCACCCTTCGTCGCCTTGCCATGGACCGCTGGCTCGCCCAGCCGCTGGCCAGCGGAACCCGGCTGCTGAGCGAGGTGCAAACATGGACCGAAGTACGGGGCCGCACTGTCGGCACCCCCCCGCTCGACGCCTGGCTTAACCGCAGTAACCAGCCCGTATCCGCGCCACCCGCCGCCACCAAACGCCCCGTGAACCCTCTAGCCGAAGCGGAGGCCGACGCACCGGAATGGACCGAGCAGCCACGCGAATCCCCCGGGATGCTCGACGCCTTCGCGCAGCGACGAAAGGACCGCCGCGACCAGGCCATGGCCGACGCCCAGGCAGGCATGCAGCAGATGGCGTCGGAACGCCAGGCCGCCGAGCAGGAATATGGGGCGAGGAAGATGGCCGAAGCCCAGGCAGATGCCGAGGCCATGCGGGCCCAGGCCCAGAAACTCGCCGCGACCGAGGCCGAGGCCCTGGCCCAGCGGGAGAATAGCTGGGGGAACCGCATCAAACGTATCGTAGGCGGAACGCTAAGCGCCGGGATCGGGGCGTTCACCGGGGGGGTTGGTGCCGAGGCAGGCCAACGCGCCGCCAATGAGCTGTTCAAATAGTGCTTCCAAGCATTGGATAAAGCTGCACGGCAAGATTCCAAGGCTTGGAATCTATGGCCGGTGCTTTTTCGGAGGTCAGCGACTGGCTAGGCTCAGGCGCATGGGCTCGTCCTCGGATAGCAGCTCGTAGGCGACGCGGGCCTTGTAGGTCCAGGCCAGCGCGCGGGCGTGCTTGAAGGCGCGGAAGCTTTCGTCGCGGACAAGAAATACGAGCATCTCGTTTTCCTTGTCCATCTCGGTTTGGTGTAGGTCGGCATCGCGTAGCCCTGGCTTGCCGCAATGGGTTTGATAAAAATTTCGTCTTTGAAACCAGTGCCGATCTCAACCTCGTAGGAGTCCGTCACAATGCGGCTCTCGCCCACGGCCTGGAGCAGCGCGGCGATGTCCCCTGCGGCCGTGGAGGCAATTTCGCGGAGTCTCGCGTTTGCCTGCTGCCGCAGGTCCTCGACCGGCACCCTGAAGAGCTGGTCGTTCCGGCACTCGATGTAGATCGGGCGGTACTTGCTAAACGCTTCGCGGTCTTCCAGCGGCGTGGGGATCAGCACCCGCACCTGGGACGCGTCGAGGGCGGTCAGAATAATGATCAGCACGAGGAGGCCCACCAGACAGGTCATGATGTCCAGGAAGGAATCCAGGCTGATGCTATTTCCACGTTTTCGCTTGGCCATGGGAAATCCTACTCTTCAACGCCGGACTCTTTGCGCGCCCCGGTGTAGTCAACGGTACGGTTGTCCTCGAACAGATCCCAGCCCAGATCAATGCCGCGCGCCCGAATCGCCCGCTGAAGCTGACGGGCAATAGTGGAGGAGCGGGGACGGATGAGGAGAACGATATACTGCTCGCTTTTCTTCTCCTCGACTTCTCGCAGCAGCCGCTCGAGCGCATTCCCTTCCATTTCCAGATCGCGGACAGGAACCACCGTGGCCCCGGGATAGAGGATGAGCCGATCGCGGCGCACGTCGATATAGCTGGGCTCCTTGAATTTGTTCCCATCGAAAAACGGTACCAGCTTGTCCTCCTCCTCGGAGTCATCCCAGATCGCGGTTCGTATGATGGAGGTGATCCGGGTGTTTTCCGGATTGGAAACAATGATGATTACGTTGGAAACCAGGATCACCATCAGGCAGCCGATGGTCATGATAAGCACCGCCATGAAGGAGGAAAGATCCTGTTCGACTGCTTTTCCCATGAATAGGGCTTCCTAGCGCGAGGGCGGAGTGGTGAGGGTCAGGCGGATTCTTCGCGGAGACGTATGACCCGGGGCTTGCTCAGATGCTTGCAGAATTCGTCGGTGGTCTCCAGATGGCGCCGCAACTCGGAGAGGGTGCTGGAAAACTCCTGGGATGCCGAAATACCCTTGAGACTCTGCTCGACCGCCTGCTCGATGTGCAGGAGATCCTGAATGCCTGCGGCCAGCTCCTGGACCTTGCCTATACGCTCGGCCAGCTCGCGGGCGGCGCCAAGCGACTTCTCGGAGCTTTCGCGGGTGCTCTGGGCAAGCGTGTCCGCGCCGGACCGGTACTCGGCAAGCACCTTCTCGGAAGAGACCTGGAGTTCCTCCACCAGCGACTTGAATTGAGCGGCCTCCTCTTTGGAAATGTCTTTCCGGGCTTCGAGGAACGCGCTCTCCTGCTCCTTGATGCTGCCGGCCACCTTGCGCATGGAGGCTTCGAGCGAATCGCCGACCGTGGCCATGCTTCCGGACAGACGGGCAGTGAGATCGTGGAGGGTGGACTCGTAGCTCTTGGCGAGGGCGCTGAACCGTTCCTCGACAACGCCGGAGGCCCGCTCGATCGATCGGGTGAACACCTCGTCGTAACGGTCGGGGTCGGGTATGTAGCGGCGGAAGGCCGCTTCGATGGAATCCTCGAGGTTCTCAATCACAATGGACTGCTTTTCCTCGGCCGGGAGGCTGGAAATCAGGGAGTCCTCCAGGTAGTTGTCTACCTCCACAAAGAAATTCTCCTCGCGGCGCTGCACCGAGGTCAGCGGGAACATCACCAAAACCGAGAGAACGAGAGCGAGCAGCGTGGTGTCGAAGGCGACGCCTAGACCAATGGTCACATCCGAGATGGCATCCTTAATTGCGGAAAGCTCCGCCGCGCCTGCCAAGAAGGCCGAGAAGCCTGCGACCGCGTCGCCCAGACCCATAACTGTTCCAATAAATCCGAGAATAGGGATGGCCCAGATCAGCACGCGGCCTAGCGCGTAGGAGGAGTCGGACGAGGAGGTGTCGCGTCCGGATTCGCCGGCCGCCCAGGTCGATACGCGGGAGACCTGCTTGGCACTCAGCCAAAGCCCGAGCAACCGGTCGATGCGGTTGAGAACGATGCTCCAGCTAAAGTCCTCGCGCTTGCGGATGTCCGAGCGCAGCTCGCTGATGTGCTGGTCGTCGGACAAGTCTACGCCCGGCGGAACGGGATCATCGACGATCACCATGAGCTGGCGGCGCACAATGCGGAACTTCAGGAAAATCATCGCCGCAACCATGTAGAACATGAACAGCGTGAAATACTGGATCGGCCCACGATCGTTGATAATGCCCCAGAGACGCTCGAGATTCGGACTGTCCTTGAACGGAATGACCGCGACCGCAGTGAGCGCAGTGCCAAGCACCCCTACCAGAAGCTGGATGAACAGGTTCGCGTCGGTACTGGGCCGGACAGACTGGATTTCGTCGTGGAGCACGTCGGGAGCAGGGCTGCTGGCCATTGAATACCTCGTAATTAGTCTGGGAAGTTTGTCTCGGGACGACCACCCCTGGAGGCGGCGGGAGGGCCTCCGTACAAGCGTTTCAATATTTGCCTAAAATGAGATTCGCGTCAACCCTCAATTGGTTGCCCAGATGGCGCTCCCGGCTCTTTCTATTGACAGTGAAGGGACTGTTCAATGAGTATGGGGCCTTGTATTCCCACCAGGCAACGCCCCAACCAGGTCAACTCCCATGTACAAGTCTCTGATTTTATGCGCGCTTGGCACTGCCCTACTTACTTCAGCGTGCGGGAAAAAGGTCGCCAGCGGAGAAAAGGATCCCGTCAGCTTCACCCAATCGATGGAACTTTTCAGCCAGCCCATACCACCCGCCGGCGAGGCGTCCAGCCCCACACAGGAGGTAGTCTCGGTTGATGGAAGGGCGATCACGGTTCAGGAGGTCGAACGCGAGGCCGGCATGATCGCCGCCCGCATGCGGGCCAGCCAGCCCCCGGAGCGGGTAGGTCAGCAGCGCGACGCGATCGTGAACCAGGCCATCCAGAATCTAATCGACCGCCATCTGCTGTCGGAGGCGGCCCGAGAGGCTCAGGTCGAGGCTGATCCCGGGAAAGTTGACCAGGTCATCAGCCAGA
This sequence comes from uncultured bacterium, assembly GCA_965651915.1. GTDB lineage: Bacteria > Verrucomicrobiota > Kiritimatiellia > CBFGVE01 > CBFGVE01 > CBFGVE01. Next base: position 2,646 of record CBFGVE010000039.1, on the reverse strand, counting down.
TCAAGGCCAACCTGCCTCCGGATACGAGCCTGGAGGCCTTCCTCTCCACCCAGGGGCAGACCGAAGAGAGCTTGCGCCAGAACGTGGAGCAGGAGCTGCGCTTCAACCAGCTTCTCGCCCAGAACGTCGGCGAGCTCGCACCGCCAAGCGACGACGAGATCGGGCAGTTCTATGAGCAGAACAAGGAAAACCTGCGCGCTCCAGCCCAGATCCGCGTTCGCCACATCTTCATCGGCATTCAGGCTGGCGAGCCCGAAGAGCAGATCGCGGCTAAACGCCGGCGCATCCATGTGTTGAGCAGCCGGATCCGTCAGGGCGAGACCCTCGAGGCGGTGCTTGCCTCGGCCAGCAAGGAATCGGACCAGGAGATCCACGGCGGCGAGATGGCGATCGCCGAGGGCCGGACCCCGCCGGAGCTAAGCGCCGCGCTTGAAGGCAAAGATCCCGGATTCGTGACCGCTCCAATCCAGACGTCCCACGGCTTCCATATTTTGGAACTCGTGGAAAGGGTACAGGAACACACCGTAGCGCTTGAGCAGGCCCGCGAGCAGATTGCCCGCTTCCTCATGCAACAGCGGCAGCAGCAGGCTGTAGCCAGCTACCTGCAGTCCTTGCGGGCGAAGGCGACCATTGTTCCGAGCGGAAATCCAGCACTGCAGCCCCCCACCCCCTAGCCTCCTACGGGTCGACGGCACGGTCTCCGCCGATGGACAACCTTTCCCTTTCGACTCTGTTGCTAGCCGGCACTGGAGCCCTGTTCATTGGCCTCGGCAAGTCCGGAGTCCCCGGCCTCGGCATCCTGGTGGTGCCGCTCATGGCGCATGCCTTTCCCGCCAAGGACTCGGTGGGAATACTCCTGCCCATGCTGATCGCCGGCGACCTCATGGCCATCGCCATCTATCGCAGGCATGCCCAGTGGAGGAAGCTGCTAGGGCTCGTCCCCTATGTGGTGGCAGGCATGGTGGCGGCGGCCTTCGTGCTTGCCCGGGTAGACAACGCGAGCCTCCGCCCCCTGCTGGGAGGACTCATTCTCCTGCTGCTCCTTCTGGAGCTGGCCCGGATGCGCCTGCGCCTTGACAACATCCCCCACAACCCCCTGTTTTCAGCGAGTATCGGCGCATCGGCCGGTTTCGCCACCACTGTTGGCAATGCCGCTGGGCCGATCATGAGCCTGTACCTGCTGAGCCGGGAACTGCCCAAGCGGGAATTCGTTGGCACCGCCGCTTGGTTTTTCTTCGTCGTCAACAGCGCCAAGGTTCCGCTCTACGCCCAGCTTGGGATGATCACGGGCCGAAGCCTGCTGTTCAACCTCGCGATGCTTCCGCTGATCGGCCTGGGGGCCTATATTGGCATGCGGCTGCTGCCTCGCATCCCCCAGCGCATTTTCAATTTGGCCGTTCTACTTCTAACCGGACTCGCGGCGTTAAGCCTGCTCTGGTAAGGCGTGTGTGGGCAGAACATGGCCCGGCCCCCGGGAGGGCGCCGATGACACGCCGTTGATGTGGAAATCGAACACCATGGGAAGATGGTCGGAAAGCTGGACCTGGGGAATCCACATCCGGTCGACCGCGATCTCCCGGCTGTGCAGGACGAAATCGAGATTGCGGCGCGGGGCCCAGCTCGGAAACGTGGGCTGCCCCTCGGCGTTGGCATTGACGAGCCCGGTCGCCCCGAGGAACAGGTTGATTTCCGGCGGCCCCCAGAAGGCATTGAAATCGCCGGCCACGATCATGGGCTTGCGGGTGCTTTTCACCAGATCGTAGAGGTCGCTAAGCTGGTGCTGGCGGATACGGAAGCCGAGGGCGAGATGCACCAGATAGATCACCAGATTTTCCAGCTCCAGCTCGATGACCAGCCGCTTGACCCCCTTGGTGAAATAGTGGAAGCGCTCGTTGGCAATGGTGTCCTTGGCAAGGAATGCGTTGCCCTGCTTGCTGATCACCGGCAGGTGGCGGGCCCAGCGGGCGCCCTCGCGGTACTTTGAGCGGTAGGTGTGGTAGTGCCCCAATTCCTGGGCCATGATCTGGGCCTGGCCGGTGCGTCCGCTCCGGTAGGACCCGCCATCCACCTCGACCAGCCCGACAACATCCGGGTCGAGCGGCTTGATGAAGTCGATGATGCGGTGGAGGTTGTCTCCGGTTTTTTTGAAGTACCCCCGCCAGGGCATCCGCACCCCGGGGCCACCGGTTCCATAGCGTATGTTGTAGAGCAGGAATCTCATCGCGGTGCCAACTGTAGCGCAGCCTCGGCCCGGGCGCAACGGTTTCGCCCGGAGGGCGTGAAGCCCGCCATTTTTTCACGCTTCGGGCTGGCCATTTAGGCTCCGGTCGCTATCCTAGTGGGCTTTCGCCAACCCAAGGACCGCCCATGAACGAAGCTCTCAAGAACACCCTCAAGGATATCGCGGTGGACAAGACCAACCTCTACCGCGAGGAAAACATCACCGACCTCAAGGTCGCCACCATCCAGCGACTGGTCCCAATCAAGGCCGACGGCAGCGACGACGCCAGCCGGGAAACGATCTACATCGCCCAGACCTCCATCATGACCCAGGGAGGCCCCCTACCCCTCCAGGCCGAGATCAAGGCCAAGGGGCTCGAGGAGGCGCTCGACCAGTTCCCCGAGGCGATCGAGCAGGCCATGCAG
>CBFGVE010000038.1:0-11626 GCA_965651915.1 uncultured bacterium | reverse complement strand
CCAGTCCAGATCGAGCTGCCGTCGCCTCGCCCGGTCCGGGGGCCTTTGGCCATGGCAAGCTTGGCGAGCACGCCGAAGATGAGGCCTATGACGGCTAGAGAACCCACGAGGGGGAGGTGGATGCTTCGCACCGGAGAGTCGGATCGGCAGTCGGCCAGCATAAACGATCCGATGGCGAGGAGCAGGGTGGAGAGGAAGCACTTCAAGGATTGTCCTCCGGTGTCAGGGCTGGACTGGATGATTCGGAGATCAGATTGAGCTGTACCGGGGTGGCGTGGGCGACGTTGGAGAGGACGATACGGGTGTTTTCTCCTGAAGGGGAAGCCGCAGCGTTTTCTGGAGTGCCGTCCAGTCGCCAGGCGCCCTTGACCAGCAGGGTTAAGGTGAGGGGGCGGCTGGGCGATGCGGTTGTGTATTTCTGGTGGGCGTCGGGGATGTTGAGGTCGCCGGTGGATGCGCTGAGGGCCAGCGACCCATTCAGTTCCTGGATCATTACCAGGGCGGGTCGGTCGGTGTCTAGCAGCAGGCGATCGTTGTGGTCCGAGAAGAGTGCGAACAGCGCGTACCCAGTGGTTTGGGTGGCGGTGTCGCGAACGATCTGCGCTACGGGTCCACGGCGAATGACTTCGTAGGGTGGCTCCTGGGTGAAGCTGGTCATGGTTTCCGGATTGGCTCCCAGTACCACCGCATATTCATAGGATGCGGAGGATGGGGCGGGGCCGTGGTCGATCCAGGCTGCAGCGAACGGTCCTTGATTGGGGGCTTTTGTTTTGTTGTGCCGTGAAGATTGCTCGCTGACCGAGAGCCGTACGCTTGTGCCCGGGGCGACATAGTAGCCGTTGCCGTGGGCGTCGATCAGCCAGCTCGCGGCTTCCGGCTGGGATCTACGGTCGGCGGGCAGCGCTTCCACGGGGAGGTCGCTGTCCATCCAAACCTTGGATGAGCCCTCCACCCACGCATGCTGGAAGAGTGTGGTTTCGGTGGGGTGATTCTTGGTGTGGTTGGATATGCCGGCACCAAGGCACACAATGCGATTCTCGAAGCAGAACATCGACTTGCGCGCCCGAAAGCTGGGATCGAACCGATCCATATCCGGCTCCTCCAGCTCGACGGCGAACACGCCGCTCTCGTTTTTGAGGTGGGAGCTTCCGCTGAAGGTGACGCCGGAGCGCAGCATGAGGGTTCCTGGGCGCGGACTTTCGAGCTGGTTGAGGGGGCGGTGGATGGCGGTGGTGCCCGGGTTGCGGTTCCAGTCCCAGCCCTCGGGCACGAACCCGCTGGAGGCCCGGCCGCTCGGGCCATAGATCTGTACGCCGCCGTTGCTTTGGTATCGTCCGTAGCGGTTGTCGGCGGTGTAGATTTCCGAGGACCAGACGTAGCGGTTGTAGCCCTTTAGGGTGACCATCTTCCCGTCCCATCGGTGAATTCCGAAGCAGCCGTAGTTGAACGACCAGTGCCCGTTGGGGACCTGTCCTGGCTGGTAGGGTGCCGGAACGCCGATCTGGTTCATCTGTTCGTAGGCTTTGGCGAGGTGGGTAACCGACGATTCTCCGAAGGGGTGGCGACCGCAGAGGCCGATCCCCGTTTCCGGGTTGCTGTAGACGGCCGCGGCCCCGAGTGCGTGGCTTAGGTTCTGGAGGGCCTCGGGAGACACCGCGAACGGAGTGCCGTGGAGAAGGTGGCAGACTGTCGCGGAGGATCGGAAGGCGGGGAAGGAGTAGCCGGGATAGTTGCCTCCGTGGTGGAATGCCGTTCCATCCTCCTTGATGCCATCGACCGTGCCCGGCGTATTGGTTGCCAGCAAGGTGGAGATAAATTCGCCATAGCGCTTGAGCAGCCCCAGCTTGCTTGCGCTGTTGGGAAGCGATGCGATGACCGTCAGGTGCGAAAGGGCCTGGGTGTTGAGGTAGTCGAGGTTTGCGCCGTCGCCGTGATCATAGCGCATTTCCGCCACGTTCACGCTGTCGCGCATGTACCAGATCAGCGAACGGACGACGGGGTCGAGGATGCCCTCGGCCTCTAGCACTTCGCGCATAAGGAATACGGCAGAATACCAGGATCGGGATTCGTAGCCAATGCGGGTCGTGTGGCCAAGCGCGCTGCCATGCTGCCAGCCCTGGTCAAGCAGGTTCCTGCACATGAGCACATACATGTACCGCAGACCCGCCAATGCAGGATGGTCGTCGGGCAGCGACCGGTAGGCCTTTGCGATTTTGAGCATGTGCTCGGTGTATTCGCGCAGGTGCGGGTTTTCGGCGGACGTGGTGGAGTTGTTTCCCTTGTGCTTTCTCAGTAGCACGCGGCTTCCGGTGAGCACATCCCCCCGGACCTGAATCCGGCAGGAGTCGAAATACCGGCGAAGGCTGTCGTAGGAATCCTGGGTAACCTCCACGGGATTGGGAAGAAAGTGCTCCTCCAGCCGCTGTTCGACCTCGTGAAGCCCCTGGGTAAGTTCCTCGAGCGCGTCGCCGGGATCAAAGGGGGGCGGAGGAACGATAGTCCGGGTGATACTGTTGCGGCCCTTCACGAAGGGCACCTGGTCGTCGGCCCACTGGTTCCGGCTGTCGGCCGCCTGGGCAGGAACAATGCCGTCCAGGTAGATACGTCCGCCAGAATAATTGCGGGGGGCGGTAATGCGGATGCCGTGCATGCCGGGCTTTGCCCTCCCGCGCATGTCGCGGTCGAAGGCCACGTTGCAGGTTCGCCATCCGGTGAAATTGAGGCCGAAATCGAAGCTGCTGTTTGACCCGCCGAAATCTATCCGCAGCTTGCCTTCGGGGTAGGGCTGTTCGCAATACACCCAGAAGGAGAAAGTTGAGAATCCAGGACGCTTGAGCTCGTTGTACACCTGCTTTTCGGATTGATAGGGAATGGGATGGTCGAAAAAGATGCTGGAGCCCGATATCCAGTCCCAACGCAGTGACTGGTCGCCGTCGATGAAGCGCAGGGTAGTGACAAGGGCGATTCCACCATTTTCGGTTCGGTACTTTGCTGGCGTTTCGCCAACTTCAAACGATATTCGGGAAGAGGCTTGCGCCGGGAAGGCCAGAATGAGGAATACAAGCGGGGCAGCGAGCAGAGCCGAATGGAGTGAACGGCGATGGCTAAGGGGCATGAAAAGGTTCCTTCCTGCTGCTGCGTGAGTTTATTGCGAAGCCCCACGTGCGGGCGCTGCACCCTAGCTATATAGTTGCCTGCGGCTGAAATATCCAGAAAAATTCTGAATAATCTTCGATATAATAGCTTCGCGCTCGGCTAGGGGAAGCCGTCGCGGGTGGGCCGGTTAGCGGCGAATGCAGCGCGTCCACTGTCCATGCCTTGGACAGCGGGCGCGCTGAGTCATCCAAGCCTTGGAATTCAGGCCAGCACGGGCTCGGCCTGAACCGCGTAGGTGTGGTTCAGCTCTACCCTCGGGCGCATGGCGCGGACAAAATACCGGGCGACTGCGCGCTTGGCATCCCACTTCTCGGCCTGCTGGAGGAACAGTAGGGAGATGTAGATGTCTATGGCCATGTCCACCGCATAGGGCGCGACCCACTCGCGGTAGTCCACATCCTTCTCCTTGAGAAACTCTACCGTATCCCTCATGGTCCCGCGGGCCTGGCGGACCTCGGCGGCGAGAGATTCCAGCTCGGGATCGGCGTAGGTCTTGGCGGCCAGCCCATCCAGCAGTTCGTCGAGGTCGCCGCGCACGATGCGGGACACCGCCCAGTTGCACTGGATCTGCGAGGTGCCCTCGTAGATGTTGGTGATGCGGGCGTCGCGGTAGAGGCGCTCGACCGGATACTCCTTCATGAAACCGTTTCCACCATGGATCTGGATGGCATCGTAGGAGAGCTTGTTCGCCGCCTCGGTGGCGTAGTACTTGCACATGGGGGTGAGGGCGTCGGCCAGCTTGCCGTAGAACTTCTCCTTGTCCTTCAGGCCCTTGTGCTCGGCACCCTGGTGCAGGTCGACAATTTCGCTGGTGGCGTAGAGCAGGGCGCGCGAGGCCTCGTTGAGCACCTGCATGCTTTGGAGGATGCTGGCGACCTGGGGGAATTTGCGGATGGGCTTGCCGAACTGTTCGCGCTCGTCGGCGTATTTCACGGCGGCCTTGCACGCGGCTTCGCTGATGCCCTGGGCCTGGGCAGCCACTGCGAGGCGGGCGGCGAGCATGAGCCAGCTCGTGTATCGGGCGAGTCCGAAGCCGCGCTTGCCGATCAGGTAGCCGGGGGCGTTGTCGAAATAGAGTTCACAGGTGGGCGAGCCATTGATGCCGAGCTTGTGCTCGATACGGCGCACCTTCACCTTATCGCTCTTTTCCACAAGGAAGAAGCTCAGGCCGCGGCCTCCGCCCTTCTTGTCGGGGTCCTCGCTGCGGGCCAGGACAAGAATGACATCGCCGCAGCCGTTGGTGATGAAGCGCTTGGTGCCGTTGAGGAGCCACATGCCGGTATCGGGATCTTCGACTGCGGTGAACCCATCGCCGCCCTTGGCGCGGGTCTGGACGTTGGCCAGGTCGCTGCCCGCGTCGGGTTCGGTCAGAGCCATTGCGCCGGTTAGGTCGCCGGTGGCCATGCCGGGGAGATACTTCTCCTTGAGTTCCTCGGAGGCAAACTGCTGGATGGTCTCGGCGATGCCTCCCTGTAGTCCGAAGAAGTTCATGAGCGAGGCGTCGGCGCGGGATATCGTCTCGATCGCGGCGGTGTAGAAGGTCTCGGGGAAATTGAGCCCGCCGTATTTGGTGTGGATGGTCAGGCCCATGAGCTGAGCGTCCTTGAGGTCCTGGAGATTGCGCTTGAGCCCCTCGGGAAAGATGACCTGTCCGTCGCGGTACTGGCAACCGACTTCATCGACTTCGACCGCCCTGGGTGCGATGCGCTGGGCGGCGAGCTTGCCGATCGGGTCTTCCATCATGTCGAGGTAGGTGGCTATCGCCTCCTCCGGCGTCTCGTAGGGGCACTCCTCGCCGCCAATGTTCTCCTTCACTTCGAGGATGGCTTTCCAGTCGATGAATTGCTCCATCGTGAATTTGAGGTCGGGGTTGTCGAGATAGAAATTTTCTTCGGCCATGGCGGTTCTCCGGTGGGGCTGGGTCAGGCCAGCAGTTTGATGAGTTTGGGAATGACAGCGTTGAGGTCGCCGGCGATGCGGTAGTGGGCCCGGCGCATGATCGGGGCGTTTTTGTCGGTATTGATCGCGATGATTTTACGGGCCTCGGACATGCCGACCCAGTGCTGCACCGCGCCGCTGATACCGCAGGCGATGTACACATCGGGTCGTACGGTGGCGCCGGTCTGGCCGATCTGGTGGTCGGCGGACAGCCAGCCCGCATCGACCACCGCCCGGGTGGCGCCGATCTCGGCTCCGAGAACATTAGCAAGCTGCCGGATCTTCTCGAAGTTTTCGGGGCTGCCGACTCCGGCGCCAGCGCCGACGATAATGCGAGCGCCTTTGAGGTTCACCGACTTCCTGGCCACGTCGCGCTTGAGCACCTTGGCCCTGCTGGCCGCACCCTGAACCTCTACCGTGCACACCATCCCGGGGGTACCGGCCGCAGGTTCGGCGATGCCGTCCTTGAGGGTAACGAACAACGGGCCCTTTCCGGCGGCAGCGTAGGCGGTGTCCACTTTTCGGTCGAACTCAAGGCGTTCGGCCACCAGGCCGCTGCCACTGCGAAGCAATCCGGTGGCATCCAGCACGCACGGGGCGCCCAGTTCAGCGGCGGCGAGCGCGGCCAGATCGTTTCCCGAGGTTGTGGCGGGCAGCAGGACCACATCAAACGCCTCGGATGCAAGAACCTGCTTGAGCACCGCCTTGAAGGGGCAGGGGAGATACTGGGCCAGCGAGGAATCGTCGGCAACATGCACCGTATCCGCCGGCGCCTGCTGGGCGAGTGCTGCCACGTTCGAACCGATGAGAATGGCCGCGACCTTACCTCCACCGGCTAGCTCCCGGGCCTTGGCCAGGCATTGGAGGCTAAGCTCGTTGATTGTCTGATCGCTGACCTGGGCAAACACTAGAATGGTGGACATCGTTTATTCTCCTTTCAGAACGGCATCGAGCATCGCCTTGAGAGCGGTCTCGTTTTCAGGATCGACTTCAATTGACTCCACCACGCGCTCGGGCACCGCCTGGCGGCTGGCGATCTTCACGGCGGTAGGCAGTACGGGGGCGAGGCTGGCGGCGGCCAGTACGGGAATCTCGGCCTTCTTGGCCTTGAGCTTAAGCATTGCCTTGGCGCTGCGGGGGGTGCGGGGATCGTCTTCAACGAGGGCCACGCCCACGGTGAGCAAGGCGGGTAGGGATACTTCGACATCCTCGTAGCCCATTTCGATTGCACGGCGGGCGACAAGGGATCCTCCCTCCAGCTTCTCCAAACTGTCCACGTAGGACACTTGCTCCAGGCCCAGCAGGGCGGCGACGTGCGAACCCAGCAATGAATTTTCTCCCTCGGCCAGCGTTACCCCGGCGAGAACCAGGTCGGCACCGCCGAGTTGCCGCACGGCGGCGGCATAGAGAGCGGCAGCCGCCTGGGTATCGAGCGTCGATGCACCGGCGGCAATTCGGTGTACCGAGTCGGCGCCCCGGTAGAGGCACTCGCGGAGCACGTCCACGTCACGGGGATCTCCGATGGCAACGGCGGAAACCGTTCCACCCTGCTGGTCCTTGACTCGGAGAGCCATTTCCAGGGCGTTGAGATCTTCAGGCTCCATGCGGGAACTCAGCGCTCCGGGCTTGAGCGCGCCAGAGGGGTCTAGCAGGGCGCCCGCGAGATCGCGGGTATCCCACACCTCGCGGACGATTACGATGCAGTTGCATGCCATGGGGAATTCTCCTTTTGAGTAGACACTTAGCCAAACCGATACTTCACACCCATACCGCCGTCCGGATACTGCCAGTCGATTGCCTGGAACGGGCAGGCGTGACGGCAGGTTCCGCATTCAAGACAGTTTTCATGGGAGATGGTGATCAGCTTGGGATTGTTGGGGTCGCGCCGGTAGACGCCTCCCGAACAGAAAAAGAGGCAGGGCTTCCGTTCGCAGTGGAGGCAAAGCTCGCTGCGTACGCTGATGTGGGCGTGCGCAGCATCGGGCTCGTACTTGGTTCGGTAGAGCTTGTCTTCCAGGGTGAGGTCAAGAATGGTACTCATGGGCAAACCTTTCCGGGCTACATCAGTTTGCGGGCCTTGAAGAGGTCGCGGGCCATCTTGAATTTGGAAAGTCCAGCAAAGAACTTCTTTTGTGCCCGCTTCTGGATTTCCTCCTTCGTTTCGCCCGTGACCGAGAAGTAGTCCACCATCATCTGGCACATGCGGTCGGGGTAGGTGGACAGTACATCAGGACAGCCGAGCAGGATTTCGGGAAGGTCTTTGTATTTCTTCACGTCCCGCAGGGCGACGCTCTCCTGGAGGCGGGTTTCGTAGTCGGCTAGCGCGGCGTGGCTGAAATCGCCCTTGGACTTCGCGGCGACGGCAGTTTCTCCGGCCAGTTTGCCCGACTCCATCGCGTGGTTGGTGCCCTCCTTGTAGAGCGACATGTTGAGAAGCCCGGCGGCATCTCCCACGATCATGAGTCCATCGGCGGCAAGCTGGCCGATCGAGTCGAAGCCGCCCTCGGGCAGCATGTGGCCGGAATATTCCAGCAGCTCGCCCCCCTCGATGAGCTTGGCGATATCCGGGTGGCGCTTGAATTTGTCCATGAGATCGCTGGGGCTAATCCCGGCTTCGACCATGCTTTCGATCCGTGAAACCGCGCCAAGATGCAGGCAGTCCCGTGCGGTGTAGATGAATCCTCCGCCGATGAGGCCATCGAACGGTTTCCCGAGGTAGTCGTAGGCGACGCCTTCGCGGCCGCGAAGGTTGAAGCGCTGGTTGATGGTATCCTCGGAGAGCTGGATGATTTCCTTCACGCCTACGGCGTATTCCTGGGGGCGCGGGCCAGCCTTCATGTCCATCGCCGCCCGAGCCTTCTCCGAAACGAGCGCGTTGGCACCGTCAGCGAGGATCACCACGTCGGCGAAGAATTCCTCGTCGCCGCGCAGTTTGACTCCGGCCACGTGGCGGGTGCCGTTGCTGCCCTCGTAGATGAGGTCCTCGACGACCATTCCCTCGATCAGGCTGGCGCCCGCTTCCTCGGCCCGTTTGGCCAGCCAGCGGTCGAACTGGGAGCGGTGGACGACATAAGTATTGTTGTACGGGGGCTGGGACCATGCGTCGGCGCCGAAGCTCATCGCGAAGCTGCGGCCCTCGCCCAGATAGCTGACGCTACGCCGGGAAACGGTGCGTTCGATTGGCGCGTGCTCGAATGCGTTGGGAATCAAGGTGTTGAGCACGGTCCCGTAGAAGAGGCCGCCGACGTTCTTGGATCCGGCGTATTCGCCCCGCTCGATGACGATGACTTCCAATCCCTGCTGGGCCATGGACAGGGCGGCCGCAAGGCCACCCGGCCCGCCGCCCACGACAATCGCGTCCACTTTGACTTTGTCATCGCTCATGGAACCCCCTGAGGTGCGTGGCGGGAAAACCCGCCTTGAAAACTGAGCACACTCTAGGTTCCGGGTGGACCCCTGTGAATCATGCCCGCCATGATATAGGCATAGGGGTTCGGCGTATGGCTCGGTAGTCCTGGGCATGCCACTGTGCCCCGCTTCGGCGGACCAGGCGCGGCTGAAGGTTTCACCCGTGCCGGGAAGTGGGTCGCTCACCCGTGCCGGAGCGAGGAACCCTTAGAAGGCGTTTTAGCCCCCAAAAAACGTAACCGTTAAGCTTGGCCGATTTTACCTGCGGGTAGCCGCTCACGGTTGCGACCCGAGGATGTACGTTCGCTTGTAGCTGGGCGCGGTGATGATCGCCCAGGCATGCTGGTTCTCCATTCCCGGCACGCTTGTCAGCGCCGGGCAGGCCCGGAGGGAGCGGCGCGACTCGGGGATGGAGTCGGCCACCCGTTCGCAGAAGCTCTGCTCGCCGACGACCAGGGCGTCCTCCCACCATTCCTCCTCGGCATACTCGCGGCTGTTCCACTTGTCGTTGCTGGCCTGGAGATACCATTCCCTGAACTCAAGCCAGGATGCATCCATGAACCAGCGCCGCAAGGCCCCGCGGTCGATTATGCGGTAGCGCCTGCGGACCCCGGCCAGCTCAAGGCGCCCGGAGTGTTTCCACAGCAGCGGATGGAATACATCGCCAGGCTGCTCCCGGAGCATGGCGAAGTCCATGTCGAGGGAGCAGCGCAGCGCCTGGGCCTGCGACTGGACGAGCGTCACGCTGAACTTCCCTTTCCACACCGAGCCCTCCCATCCCTTGCGCGCGCAGTACTCCCGGGCGGTGGCGCCGTTGATGAAGGCGACCGGTGCGGAAAGCGACGCGGGGCCAGGGGCGGCGAGCAGGAGGCGGTAGCCGTCGGCGCCGGCCAGAAAGTTGAGCACCTTGACCGGATACTTCTCCTTCATCTCGCGCAGCCGCCGCATGAACCCGTCGCGCTGATGCGAGAACCGCAGCGCCCTGGCGTTGCGCACGCACCGGCGGCTGATGTGGCAGCAGCAGTCCTCCAGCCACGGACGGCTGGCTCCAGATAAGATTCGACTCGATTCCATTGGCCGATGATAGCGGCCGGTGCCGCGCCGGTCACGCACCACTCCCGGGGCCGTTGATTTTTTCTGTTCTAGCGCTTGCATTTTTCGCGGAGAACTAGTTGTGTGAATAGATAACGCAAAGGAGCGTCCCATGGGCTTCAAAACAAAGATCCAGCTGATCCAGCGCAAGAGCAGCCAGCAGTACTACATCAACTTTCCGTCGGCCTGCGCGCAGATGATGGAGTTTCGGAAAGGCGAGGTCGTAGAGTGGGAACTCACCCGAAAGGGGGACCTGGTTCTGAAGAGGAACAGCCTCACCGGGAAATGAGCGACGCCGGCATGCGCGCGCCCGAAGATACCGTCACGGATACGGCGGCATTGCGCCTGGAGGCTGCGCGGCTCAGGCGGCAGGCCCTGGCCGACCGCCGTGTCCTGACCAGGCTGCAGGGCGTTCCCGGCTCGGCGACGGCCGATCGGACCGCAGTGGCGTTGCGCGGGCGCTACATGGAAACGCTCGAGCAACGCTCGGAGCTGCCCGAGAGCCTGCTCCACGACGCGGAGGCGCGATGCGCGAAGCTCCTCGAGGAGAACCTCGCCCTGCACGAAACGGCCGGGCACCTGCGCTACAAGCTCAAGTGCGCCCACTACGAACTGCGAAAGGCGCTCGGGGTGAAGGCGTCCACCGCCGGCAAAGAGCCGGAGGCGACCGGTGCGCGGCGCGGCGGGGAAGCCCCCGCTCCGCAGCCCGAAGTCCCGCGCAAGCGCGGCGCGCCCAAAGGACACCGGGGGCGCACCCGACCCATCCCCGGGAAGGTCGACTTCACCGAAGTGGTTCCGCCACCCGAACGGTGCGCCTGCGGCTGCGGCGACATCGAGCCGGTCGAGGCCTGTGATTCGCGCTACGTCGAGGACATCCCGCCGGCCAGCCGGATCGTGACCGAGCGCAGGTACCAGCGGGGCCGGTGCGCGCGCTGCGGCAGGGAGCTGCGCCACGACGAGGCCGTGCGCGGACCCCCGGTGGTCGTCGGACCCAGCCTGGCGGTCCACCTGACGCTGATGAACCAGATGGGCGTCACTTTCCGCAAGCTCGGTGTGTTCAGCACGCGTATCCTGGGCGCCGAGCTGTCGCCATCCGGAGTCCTGGGGCTCTTGAATCGGGTGGGCCGGACCCTCGGCGGCAGCTACAGGAACCTGGGCGAAGCGCTGCGCAGGCAGGCGGTGCTCAACGGCGACGAGACCGGATGGAAGGTTATGGGGGTGTCCGGCTACATCTGGTGCTTCTGCAACAGGCGCATGGCCTTCTTCCATCCCGACCGGAGCCGAGCGGCGGCCGTCATTGAAAAGATCCTCGGCAGGGACTTCGCCGGCATCGTGATGTGCGACTTCTATGCCGCCTACAACTGCCTGGGGAAAACTCAGCGATGCCTGGTCCATCTGCTGCGGGACATCAAGAAAGAGCGCGAGGTGCTGCGCGGCAGCAAACTGCTTGAGCAGTTCGAAGCCAAGGTCAAGGAGTTCATTGCGAGGGGACTTGAGGTTCAGGCGATGGACGATGGCCCCGAAAAGGCCCGGGAAGCCGACAGGCTGGAGAAACAGCTCCACCGCCTGGGCACGATGCCGGTCACCAAGGGCAGGGCCGTCACGCTGCAGAAGCGAATCGAGAAGTACCGCGACGATCTGATCCGCTTCGTCACGCACCCCGATGTCGAGTTCCACAACAACCGGGCCGAGCGGCAGCTGCGCCCCCTGGTGGTCGGACGAAAGGTCTCCTTCGGCAGCAACACCCCCGCCGGCGCCCTGAGGCACTGCGTCATCCACAGCGTTGTGGAAACCTGCAAGCTCCAGAACAGGGACCCTATCGACTTCATGCGCCAAGCCTATACCTCGGGCGGTCTAGAGGTTCCCGACATATGCAGCCCGCCCGCCGCGTGAGAGGCGAGCCATACAGCCGCGACCCGCCGAACCGGACAAGCATGGCTACGCGCGCCGACGGGTGCCGGATTAGGGAGAAATCACCTACTGACCTTTCCTAAACAGCTTCATACTCCTAAATCCCCCAGGTCCAACCCGG
>CBFGVE010000037.1:0-11690 GCA_965651915.1 uncultured bacterium | reverse complement strand
TTCACGGCGGTTTCCAGCCTCTGGATGACGACCGGGGCCTTGTCCACCAGCCAGATTTCGCGGGCCTGCTCGCCGGTCTTTTCGCCGGAGAAGAGGGCGATGGCCTCATCCACGGACCTCTGCTGCTGGCGGAAGTCGAGGATGTTGCCGTAGGGCTTGGTGCCGTTGAGCACCCGGTTGGTGCGGGAGAAGGCCTGGATCAGGCCGTGGTGCCTGAGGTTCTTGTCCACATAGAGGGTATTCAGGTACTTGGAATCGAACCCGGTGAGCAGCATGTCCACCACGATGGTGATGTCGATCTTCTCCGCCGGGGGAAAATCGGCATTGGGCCATTGCTGGTCCTTGATGCGCTTCTGCACGTCCTGGTAGTAGAGGTCGAACTCGCCGACGGTGTGGTTGGTGCCATAGCGGGCGTTGTAGGCGGCGACGATGGCCTTGAGGGCTTCCTTTTTCTTCTCGGGCTCGACTTCGTTGTCTTCCTTCTCCTGCGGCAGGTCCTCCTGGATCTGCTTCACGTCGGGATTCCCCTCGGCGGGCGGGGAGAAGACGCAGGCGATGTTCAGCGGCTTGAAGTCGGGGTCGGCGGCCTGCCGCTCCCGCTGCAGCTCGGCGAAGAGGTCGTGGTATTCGATGGCGTCGTTGATCGAGGCGGTGGCGAGCAGGGCGTTGAAGCGGCGTCCGCCGGTGGCGGCGTCGTGTTTGGCGAGGATGGCCGTGATGACGGCACGTTTGGCGATGGCCTCCCCAGGCTTGGGCTTCGTTTTGCCTTCCGGCTGGAAGTAATCGACATGGAACTTGAGGACGTTCTGGTCCTCGATGGCGTGGGTGATGGTGTAGGCGTGGAGTTGCTTCTCGAAGAGGTCTTCGGTGGTGAGCAAGGAGGCCTGCTGGCCCTCGATTCTCTGATGGGAGGCGTTGTCCTCGAAGATGGGCGTTCCGGTGAAGCCGAAGAGCTGGGCCCGGGGAAAAAATTCTTTGATGGCGCGGTGATTCTCGCCGAACTGGGAGCGGTGGCATTCGTCGAAGATGAAGGCGATACGCTTGTCGCGTAGCGGTTTAAGCAGCTCCTTGTAGGAGGGCTGATCCTTCCTTTTCCGCTGCTGGTTGCGCTTGCTGTTCTCATCCAGCGCAAGGCCGAGCTTCTGGATGGTGGTGACGATGACCTTGTCGGCGTAGTCCTCGGAGAGCAGGCGGCGGACCAGGGCGGCGGTGTTGGTGTTTTCCTCGACGCAGCCTTCCTGGAACCGGTTGAACTCCTCGCGGGTCTGGCGGTCGAGGTCCTTGCGGTCCACCACGAAAAGGCACTTCTCGATGTCGGGGTTGTCCTTGAGCAGGGTGGATGCCTTGAACGAGGTAAGCGTCTTGCCGCTTCCAGTGGTGTGCCAGATGAAGCCATTGCCGCTGTTTTGATGGATGCAGCCCACGATGGCTTTCACGGCATAGACTTGATAGGGCCGCATGACCATGAGCTTCTGCTCGTTCTGGATTAGGACCATGTAGCGGCTGATCATCTGGCCGAGGGTGCATTTCGCCAGGAAGGTTTCGGCAAAGCTGTCGAGATGGGTAATTTTTTTATTCGCCTCGTCGGCGAACTGGTAGATCGGAAGGAAGCGCTCGTCCTCATTGAAGGCGAAATGACGGGCGTTGTTGTTGGCGAAATACCAGGTGTCGGAGCGATTGCTCACGATGAAGAGCTGGAGAAAACACAGCAAGGTGCGGGTATAGCCATTTCCTGGGTCGTTCTTGTAGTCGACAATCTGCTCCATGGCCCGGCGCGGGCTAATCCCGAGGGTCTTTAGCTCGATCTGAACCACCGGCACACCATTGATGAGGATGAGGACATCGTAGCGGTGGTGGCTGTTGTCGGTGTTGATGCGAAGCTGTCGGATCACCTCGAAGTCGTTTTTGCACCAGTCCCGGATATTGACGAGGGTATAGTTCAGCGGCGTGCCGTCGTCGCGGGTGAAGGCATTCCGCTCGCGCAGGGCGCGGGAGGCGGTGAAGACGTCGGGCGTGACGATCTCGTCGAGCAGGCGGGCGAACTCGGAATCGGTGAGGTGGACGCGGTTCAGGGCCTCGAACTTCTCCCTGAAGTTGGCCTCGAGGGTGGCGCGGTCGCGTATATCCTCGCGATACACGTATTTCAGGTCCTGAAGCCTCCCGATAAAGCCATATTCTACATGGGATTCCTTGACTTCCGAGCCGCGGGTGCCGGTGCGGTAACGACTGGTTTGCGGTGGAATAGTCATGAATTCTGGGGTGGGGGATTTCCACGCTGGCTAAACGGCTGGATTCAACACGCTTGCGGGGCAGTCATCCTAGCAGCTCGCTCGGACACGGCAAGGATTAGTTCGGTGGCGCTCCGCCTGCCGCGCCGGCGAGAAGGGCTGGCCGGGAAGCCGTTGGCTAGGCTAGGGGAGGGGGGGTGTTCGTTTTTGTATTTAATAATTAAATCGGGCTTTTTTCTTGTTATTCGCTATACAATCATTATATTTGGGGTATTTATGATGTGTTGCAATTTAATGGAATAACTTCATCTGGCTTAACAACTGGATGCATAGCGGGTTTTCACCCATCGGAGTGCTGTATGAACGCCTTATCGTGCCGACGGAGTCTTCTGGTTCCCGCATCCCTTCTGGGCCTCTTCCTCCTGTCGGCCGCCGAAGCGCAGGTGGAGCACAAGCGGGAGTGGGCGCCGGCCCAGACGCTGCGCATGGTGGCCCCAACACCCCCGCGGCTGGCGGAACGCCAGCAGGCCTTCGCCGAACGCAGCAGCCCCGAGACCCTCGAAGGCCTCGCCCACCAGCTCTTCGGCCTGATGGATCCCGCCCACATCCCCGAGCATCCCGAGCAGCAGGCGCTCTACCGCGCGGCCTGGGCGGCCTACCAGGCGGGCGACTTCCCCGCCGCCCTCGAAACCTACAAGGCCTTCAGCTTCCACCGCCTGCGCAACCCGCCCCAGGGCGTCAAGGTGGATGCCCGCGACCCGGCCCGCCGCACCTTCATCGAGTTCTACAACCAGCCCGACGAGCTGATGCAGGGCGTTTTCCGCCTCCAGATGTTCGACGCCCCCATGCCCCAGTCGGTCATCGACAAGGGCACCGACTCGATCATCAACTACTACCGCGCCGGCAAGCACAACGCCCACATGACCGACATCATTCTCCAGAACGGGCAGCCCGGCGCGATGAACTGGGTCTACCGTCCGCCCAACCTCCACTCCGGCACCTGGCACATCCCCGACGACGAGGCCTTCGCCGCCGCGGGCTACCGCTGCGACATGGCCTTCACTCCACTCCTCGCCGCCTATCTCGAATCGCGCGACCCCGCCTACCTCCAGCAATGGGCCGGCTATGTGGACGACCTGCTGATCAACTTCCGCCGCGACCTCGCCGAAGCCGGCCTCGTGTTGAAGGTGGATGCGGCAGGGGCGGGCGGTCCTGCCCTGTTCCACGTCGCCCACCTCGTGCTCAACGCGCCCGAGGCCGACGCCCTCTTTCCCGCCGGCACCTTCGCGCGGCTCATCCTCCAGCGCTGGATCGAGGATCTCCCGCTGATCGTCCTCGGCGCCCGGGCGACCGGCGCGAACCGCGCGATGCACATGTACGGCGCCCTGCTCACCGAGGCCCGGGTGATGTTCCCCGAGCTGCGCTACGCCTCCACCCTGCTCACCGAGCGGCGGCGCATCCTCGAGTCCTATGCCCGCCAGTACATGATGCCCGACGGCACCAGCATCGACTACGCCCCGAACTACAACAAGAACTTCATCAACTGGCCGGTCTTCGACATCCGCCAGTACCGCGGGATGGCCCAGCCGCCCGCGTGGTTCAATGAGGCGTGGGCCGCGCAGATGCGCGAAGAGCAGTTCATCATGGCCCGCTACCTCGTCCGCCACCACGCGCCCGACGGCACCGTGCCCGGCTACAAGGATCCGCTCCGCCCGCTGATGGTCTCGGTGGTCGGCACCAACAACTCCTTCTTCGTGAAAACCCTCCCCGAGGCGATTGCCGAGCCCAACAACGCGGCGGTGATCCAGAACCTCTACCACAACCCCGGCGCGCCCGACCCCGGCTTCGCCTCCGACGCCTTCCCCTACGGTGGCTACTACTTCATGCGCGAGAGCTGGGACCGCAGCGCCCGCTTCCTCTTCTTCCACGACTTCCGCCCCGGCGAGAACGGGAGCTGGCGCCACCACAAGAACCTGTTCATCCAGGCCTTCGGCCAGCGCATGCTCACCGCCTTCCGCTGGGAGTCGCCGCTCCTGGTGGATGGCGCGGGCCATATCAACAGCGCGATCACCGACCTCTATCCCGAGGACTACGCGGGCCCCAAGCCCTGGTTCGGCACCCACGGTTTCAAATCGGCCTGGCAGGAGCCCCAGCCCAACCGCTGGCATAGCTCGGCCCGCTTCGACCTGGCCGAGGGCGGCCTGCGCATCCCCTTCGCCGAAAAATTCCCCGATGGCCGCTCGGTGTTCATCGACGACGTCCAGCACCACCGCCAGATCCTCTTCCTCCGCGAAGCCGGCTGCTGGATCGTCACCGACCGCATCCAGTCCGGGCAGCCCCGCGACTACCACCTGCTCTGGGGCTTCGATGCCGACCGCATCAATCCGCCGGAGTGGGAAACCGACTGGCGCAACCGCAACCGCAAGCCGCCCGAGCCCAACACCAACGCCTACAGCCGGGCCCAGATCGTGCTCGACCCCGCCACGCAGTCCGTGCGCACCGCCCATCCCGCCCGCCCCAACCTGTCGATCCACCACGCCGCCTCGCTTCCGCTGGCCCTGCGGCCTGGACATATCCTCCAGAACAACGACGTGATGTTCGGTAACAGCTTCCGGGCCGGACCCGAATTCAGCGGCGACCGCGCCGTGGTGGCCAGCCTCCTCTATCCGCGTGACGCCGGCAGCGACGATCTCCGCGCCTTCACCCCGCTGGCGCTGCCGGATGGCGCGGGCTTCGACGCCCTCACCCCCGAGGGCGGCTCGGTCGCCTTCCGCGCGCTGCCGGCCAGCGGCCCGCTCGAAGCCGGTGAAGTCCGGGCCGAGGCCTCCGCCCTGCTCGTCCACACCGCCTCCGGCGGCCGCGTGAGCGGCGTCGCCCTCGACGCCACCCGCCTCGCCATCGCCGGCAAGGAAGCAACCCTGCCCGCCACCGATGTGGAATTCGCGGTGGACGCCGCTGGCCGCGTGGCCTTCGAGCCCATCTACCGCCCGATGGCCCGCGTGGCCATCCACCCCGAGGCCACGGTGTTCACCGGAACCCTCGACGTGGTCCTGACCCATCCCGAAGCCGTCGTGGAGATCCGCTACACCCTCGACGGCAGCGAGCCCACCCTGGAGTCCGCTCTCTACACCGGACCGATCCGCCTCGCCGATTCCACCCGCGTCCGCGCCAAGGCCTACCGCCGCGGCCTCGCCCGCGAGATCCCCACCCTGGCAAGCACCCAGGCCTCGCTCGACATGAGCGCCTGGTACCGCAAGGCCGACCTCTGGCCCGCGCAGGCGACCGGCGCCCTCGCGCCGGGCCTGGCCTTCGCCTACTACGAAGACGACTGGACCCTCTCGATGCTCAAGCTGCCCATCGTCCCGCCAAAGACCAAGGGGGTAGCCGCAACCTGGTTCGACCTCTCCGCCCGCCAGCCCGGCGAGAACTCCTACGCCTTTGTCTACGAGGGCTACCTGGAAATTCCCGCGAGCGGGGTCTACACCTTCCACGGCCCCTTCGAGTTCTTCGATGTCGGCGAGCGCGCCGGCTACGACCTGAAGCTCGAAGTAGACAGGCAGGAATGGTATCCCTCGACCAAGGCGCACAGCTACGGCAACTGGAGCGTCCCGCTCGCGGCCGGCCCCCACGCGATCCGGGTGAGCTACATCGACGTGCGCCCGAGCACCGCGCAGATCACCCGGCCCGTAACCTTCACCGGCGACAAGCCCGCGCTGCTCCTCTCCGGCCCCGGACTCGATCCCCAGCCCGTTCCCGCCGCCTGGCTGCGCCACCAAAACCAGTGACGCGCCGCCCCAAAAAATATCTTTGTCGCTATCTTTGTCGATTTCCCCCCTCCAAATCTTTGTCGCTAACTTCGTCGCTAACTTTGTCGAGACTGTGCTATTGGCAACGACGAAGATCGGGACAACGATCGGGACGAAGATGGGATGAAGAGAGATTGAGAGAGACTGCCATAGCGCAGCGGAGACTACCGAAGGACAAGTTTTCGACAAAGTTAGCGACAAAGTTTACGACAAAGTAGCCCCCCTTTGCGCTACCTGCATTTTAACTAAGGAGCACCCCCACCCATGAGCCAAAACCTAACCCTCTCTCGCCTTGCCGCCGCGCTCGCCCTCGCACTCTCTCTGCCCTTCGCCGCCCCTGCCGAGGACTGGCCCGGCGGGACTCCGCTGCTCAAACCGCAGTCCGACGGCGTGCTGGTGCTCAACACCGAGGCCGCTGCCTTCGTGATGACCGACAAGCTGGGCTACCACGTGATGAACCGCGTGGATCCCCGGCTCGAGATCGAGGACGGGCGCTTCACCAATCTGGGCGCCGCCGCCCAGTACCCGGCGTGGCGCTTCGAGGTGCCTAGCGACCAGTGGTACCGCGTGGTTGCGAACATGAACCTCGAGCGCCTCGAGCCCTGCACCCTCCGCATCAGCTTCATCCACGAGGGCAAGGAGGGCCGCCTAGTCCAGTACCTGGTCCGCTCGCCGCCGGGCAGCGGCGTCCAGACGGTCGAGATGGGCCGCCTGCGCTTCGGTCCCGGCGAGCGCATGGCGATCGTGATCATGGCGGGCGCCCGGCACTGGGGCCGCCTGCCCGAGATCCAGGACATCCGCATGATTCCCGAGACCAACCCCCCGGCAGAAGCAGCCACCTGGGCCTATCCAAAAACCATTTTCGCGGCGGCCCCCACCGGCCCCGCTCCGCTCTTCCCCACCGGCAAGCTGCACCGCCTGCCCACTCCTCCCTCGTCCGCCGGCCTGCCTGTGGTGGACCTCCAGGTCGAGCCACCCGCCGATGCCGCCGCGCGCCGCCGCGCCTTCGCCAAGCGCAACCGCCGCGCCGGGCTGAAGGAACTTAGCCTGCGCCTCCAGAATGCGCTGCAGCCCGGAACGCCGGGACTCGAAGCCTTCGAGCGGGCCGCCAAGGCGGGCCGCCACGAGCAGGCGCTGGAGGCCTACCGCGCCTACTTCTTCGCCAAGCTCAGGGACCCCGCCGCCTACGGCGTGGACGTCGCGCTCACCTCCGACTTCTTCCAGTACGACGGGCTGCTCCGCTACCTGCGCAAGCCCGATCCCCTCGTCGTCGAGGAGCAGCTCGCGGGCATTGTGTCGATTCCGCTCAACCGCAAGCGCTACCGCGCCGACCTCGGCGAGCCGGGCGCGGTCAACTGGGCCCCCGCCAGCCTGGCGCCCCCCGAAGGCGCCGCCTACGGGCGCGGCCCCGACCGCCACCCGTTCTGGCGCACCCCCGAGGGCCAGAGCCAGGACGCCAAGATCCAGCTCTTCCGCACCCTTAACCGCATCAACAACGACCATGGCTACAGCCCCTTCGGCGAGCTGATGCTCTCGTTCATCCACACCGGCGACGCCGCCCACCTCCGACGCTACGCCGAATACATGGAGGACTGGGCGTCCCACGCCGTGGCCGACGTGGACAAATGCCCGGTCAACATCCGCGCCGCCGTCGAACTGCAGATTCTCGGTGGCTACCTCGCCCAGCTCCGCATCGCGCTCGACGAGCGGCCCGAGCTGGCGACCCTCTTTCCCGCCCCCGCGCTCGCCCGCATCCTGCTCTGCGTCACCGAGACCTACCACCCCTACATCGTGCGGGCCAAGCGCGCCCAGATCGCCAACTGGGGCATCATGGGTGCCGCCAGCGGGATCGGCGAGAGCATGCTCCTCCACGAGTTCCGCGCCATGCGCTACATGAACCGTGAGTTCGCCCGTCTCGCCCGCATCAACTGGATCCAGCATCTCTCGCTCGATGGCGAGAACCTCGAGTCGTGGGACGAAGGCCACGTCGCCATCGACGGCATGTTCGGCTCATCCGGCCGGCGGAGCCTCCACGGCGCCCCGGTCATGGGACCCCTCGAACAGCAGACCCTGCTCGACCACCACAAGGTCATGCAGCGCACCCTGCTCACCCACTTCTCGCCCGACGGGAACTACTGGACCTCGTGGCTGCCCTACAACGACCGCGCCCGCGCAACCATCCTCGGCAAGCTCCTCCGCCGCAGCCTCGTCAACGACATCTACGACGAGCCCGAGGCCCGCCGCCGCATCGAGTCCTCGCTCGACCACGACACCGCGAGCCGGACCCCGCCGGTCTCCGACATCCAGCCCTACGCGGCGCTCACCTACCTGCGCGACGGCTTCGGCGGCGACTGCTCCTCGCTGGTCATGCAGAACTTTCCGGCACGCAGCCAGACCCAGGGCATCCACATCAACGGCAAACGCGGCCATGTCTTCGGCAGCACCCGCACCGAGTTCAGTGTGGCCCGCGGCCAGCGCGGGCTGCTCGCCAGCAGCGCGGTCGCGGTGGACGGCAAGCCGCCCCACCGCTGGCTGGAGGCCACCCCCACCGGCGGCAAGACCGACTACAGCTTCCAGACCCCGCGCACCATCCAGCCCGGCCGCTTCCTCGCCACCAGCCGACTCGACTTCGCCGAGACCCTCCAGAACTCGCCCTATACCGGCTACCAGTTTTCCTACTACGCCGACGTGTTCGGCCTGAACAGCCCCGCTCCCGACGAAGTCATCCGCGACGTACACGCCACCCGCCAGGTCTTCCACCTCAAGGGCGAGGGCGTCTTCCTCGTGGCCGACCGCCTCCGCAACCCGGGCCCCGAACGCACCTACACCCATTTCTTCCTCCTGCCCGTCTACGGCTTCGGCCAGACCAACGCCCTCGACCGCGAACCCACCTTCGCAGCCAAGCTCGCCCAGCTCAAGGCCCTCGCCGAGGACGGCGCCATACTGCTCGAACTCGACCCCGCCGCCAACCGCGTCCGCACCGCCAACCCCGGCTTCGAGAATGTGTCCGTCTACGCCGCCGGCCACCGCTACGAGTGGGCCGGCCGCCAGCAGCGGCCCGGCAGCTACGAGCCCAGGGCCTCGGTCACCGCAAGCAATCTCCACGCCCAAGTACTCGCCGCCAAGGACCCCGCCCGCCAGCTCGGCGAGTCCATGTACCAGCGGGTCTCGGCCCGCTGGAGCGGCGCGGGCGACCAGGCCAGCATCGCGGTGGTCGCCACCCGCCCTGCCGCGCCCGGCGCAGCCCCCAGCTTCGAGCCCGACCTCCAGGACTTCCGCGACACCAGCGCCGATGGCATCTCCTCCTGTTCATTCCGTACCCCCGCGGGCACCCAGGTCCGGATGGCGGTTTCGCCCGATGGCCCGAGGACGCTCCATCTCGACTCGGTCTCGGCCGAGGCCGGCGCCCTCCTCGCCGCCCTCGACGGCGAAACCCTCGTTGGCATCGTGGTCGACGGCAGCGAACTCCGCGTCGGCCAACGCGTGTACCGGGGCCCCGAGGGCGGTTTCGCCTTCAGCCTGAGCCGTACCGGCCAGTTCACTGCCCAGCCCATCCACCGCCCCATCGACACCACCATCATCCATCCCCAGCAGTCAGTCTTCATCGACACGGTGCAGGTCCGCTTCGAGATCCCCACCCAGGACACCGCCGATATCGACTTCCGCTACACGCTAGACGGCAGCGACCCCACCCTCGAATCCGCTCTGTACACCGGGCCCGTCACCCTCAACGCCGACACCCTGGTCAAGGTGCGCCCCTTCCGCAAAGGCCTCGCCGTGACGCCGTGGAACATCGCCGGGGTGGACGCGGGCAAGACCGTCTGGGCTATCTTCCGCAAGCAGGCCCCGCTCAAAGCCGAAGCGGGCGCAGCGAAAAAGCCCGGCCTCCGCTACCAGTATGCCGAGGGCCCCTGGGCGCAGCTCATGTCGCGGAGCGAGGTTCCGTCCGGCCTCCCCGCCCTCGCCGAGGGCGAGGCCGCACGGCTGCTCGACGCCGAACAGCTCGCCGCGCTCCGCCGCACCGACCGAGCCTACCAGGTGCGCTACCGCGGCTACCTCGCCGTGCCCGAAACCGGCGTCTACCGCTTCCATGCCCCCGAACCCCTCTACAACACCACCATGGACGCCGGCTACGACCTGCGCGTCTGGGTCGGCGGCGAGGAATGGTTCCCCACTCCCGACCTCCACGCCGAGAACATCTGGAGCGTCGCGCTGGAAAAAGGCCTCCACCGCTTCGCGGTCGGCTACACCGACTTCCGCTGGAAAACCTTCCGCGACGAATACATCATGAGCTGGCGCGAAGAGCAGGTGTGGCAGGGCACCCCGGTCCTGGAGCTGGACGGCCCCGGCACCCCGCGCCAGCCCATCCCCGCCGCCTGGCTGAGCCACTGAGCAGGCAAAGGGCACGGTTTGTAGGGGCGCCGTGAGACGCTGTCCCCACCCCGGGATACGGCCTCACGGCCGCGCTACGAACACGCCCTGTGCGCCGCTTGACTTGATGCGATTCCCCGGCAACGACTTCTCGTCAGGACAAGCCGATTGGTCGGGCGGGACCCTAGAACCGGGCCTCGGCAGCCAGCACGGGAAAATCGCTTAGAGCCGTTTTTTGCCCCCCAAAAATGGCCCTAAGGCCTGTTTATCACCCCTAGAATTATCGCATCCTTCTGCCCATGTTCAGGTTATGCAGGTCCGGCGTTTGTTGGGCTTAAGAGGCTGGTCCCGGCGCTTGTTCGAGCACCGCCTGCGACGCCGCGAACAATGAATTGCAATATTTACAATTGCAACATAAACCCCCTGTTTCGGTCGCACTCAACCTTATGTATAGAATTTTTTAAACACATTGGTCTTTTATAGCGTAAATTTGAAGCGAAGGTTGAACAGCAAACCTAGCTGTGCAATTGTTTGTGCGTTGTAATTAGCCTCAACCCAGACCTAGAGACACGGCTATGTTTCCTCCGCACAACCGAGCTGCCGCATCCGTTACCCGGGCAATCCTGCGCGCCGCCCTGGCGCTCGCGCTGCTGGCCCCGCTGCTCCCGGCGCAGGCCACGCTGATTTCCTTCGGTCCGGCCTCCGCCATCGCGGGCGATGCCGATGTGGCGACCAACGGTGTCGCGGTGTTCGCCAATAATCTGGGCGGCGCCGCCGCTTCGGTGAATGGCGTCGCCTTCACCGCCGGGCAGTCTATCGCAAGCAATGTCCTGACCCTCGCCGATGGCGTCAGCACGATCGCGCGTCCGGAGGTAGCCGGCGCATTCGGCTCGAACAACGGGGTGTTCGGCAGCACCAACAACCCCTATCTGAGCCTGAGCGCGGACTACAAGAACGTCCTGCGCTCGGCGGTCTACGAGAATCCCAACGCCACCAATGCGTGGACGGTCACCCTGGAGGGGCTGACCGTGGGCAACGCCTACCTCGTCCAGCTTTGGGTGAACGATTCGCGGGGCAGCGTGCGCACGGAGCAGGTCGCCGGGAGCAACACCGTGACGCTGCTGCACAACGTGCCGAACCTCAATGGCGAGATGGGGCAATTTACTGTGGGAACCTTCCTCGCCGATTCGGCCGCGCAGACCTTCACCATCCGCGGGAGCCAGGACACCCAGCTCAACGCCATCCAGCTCCGCGACCTCGGCGCGGCCGTCCCCGAGCCGGGCAC
>CBFGVE010000036.1:0-11706 GCA_965651915.1 uncultured bacterium | reverse complement strand
GTGGCCCCAGCGGCACCCATACAAACCGCACCGCCACCGCCTGAAGCCGTCCCCCTTGAGCCGATGGCGCTAACTCCCCCGGCCCCTCCACCCACACCCCGTTCCACACCCAGTCCTCAGCCGGCCCCTCAGCAACCTGCCCCTCCCCGTCCCGAAACCCAGCGTCCTTCAAACCCACCTCCCCCGGCCCTTCCCCAGCCCGACCTTATCGTCATCCCCGAGGTAGACAACATACAGCCCCGGGCGACGGCGCAGTCAGCCCCTTCGACCCGCGCCGGTGGGCCCCTACCCGCGATCCGGGTCATGGGTGTGCTCCTCAACTCGGGCCGTGGTCCCAGCGAAGCCATCCTGAATGGGGAAATCATCGCCGCCGGGGAGGAATTCATGGGCGCACGGATTGTCGAGATCACCGCCAACGGCGTACGCTTCGAGGTTGCAGGCGCCTCCCGCTTCGTCCGGGTAGGCAAGCAACTCGGAGAATAGCTACGACAGCCCAATCTCCATCCCGATCTTTGATCGCAAAAATTTTACCGCACATAGTCGAATATAGGGAGGGTCACTACGAAACACGCGGAGGGCGCGAAAGGGAGTTTGTAGCGCGGTCGTGAGGCCGTATCTTCGGGGGATAGCGCCTCACGGCGCCCCTACGAACGCCGCTGGAACGGGGGACGAGGGGATTTGGTCTCACGGAGGCACGGGGTTCACGGAGGAAGAGGAAAGGCGGGGTTGTAGCGGCTCCGCGAGACGCGGGGAGGAGAGAGCCGCGAATGGATTCGGATTGAGGGCGGGGGCGCCCTCCGTCAATTTGCAGGCCGTTACATTCGCCCTTGCAGCCGTTATGGGGGCGACAAAGAACCTTTTTAGCCCCGCAGGCCTCTCTTTCCTCACGGATAACGACCAGGAAAGCGACCTTGTCCGTTTCCAGGTCTATACTTTAGTGGGGGACGCCCCCCTTTTCTTTTCCCTCTTTTCAATTCCGTTCCCAGCAAACGTCACGGGCTGTCGGATTGATCTTCGCCCTTTGACTGGTCTTCGTGCGGTGCGTCGGTAGGGAAAAGCGATTCTGGGTCCAGCATTTCTCCGGTCTTGATCAAGTAAATTTCTACGCTAGCCCTTCTTCCGTAGTCGTAACCGAACCCCGTAAAAGACTTTCTTAAAGAGGTCACAACAACATATTCATTCTCAATACTGACCTCCGAGCTCGTCGAGTACACGTCACCAAATTTTTTGGTGATAAACGCGTCGACCGCGCCAAGCTTTCGCCGACCCTTAGCATTCAACCCCCCATAATCCAGGAAACTATCCACATCGTAGGGAGGAAAGCGACTTGTCCTCACCTGTCCAATTAGCCACCAGTCTCCATCGCGCTCTCCCTCATCAATTCCGAATTGATAGGCAAATCCACGAACATACGGCCAGGTAACCCTGTGAGCACCGTAGCACGTAATAAACTGAAAAGTCTCGCTGGCAAATGCTCCCCGTTTGACCTCATGAACCTTGCAAACAACCCTATACCACAGAAGCGGACCCTCGCCATCCAGATCCCAATTTTCCAACGCGGTTATTGCAAGCAAATTAACCTCAACAATGGACGCTACAACAATGGTCTTCGCTTCCTTCAGCTTTTCATCATACGATTCGCCTGCCATCCCTAGTGCGACCGGGAATTTAGCCACAACCGACTTTTCCTCTTGGTCGATAATGTGAATGGACGAGGTAGTTACAGCGAGTTCCCGCAATTTGACTTTAACGTCGTGCGCGAAAGCGGGCAAAGTAATCGCTAAAAGGAAAGCCAGTACTGCTAATTTTACCATAATGTATTTTTTCCGTGGGGCATTACGGGCGTCCCCGGACAACTCGTTTAATCGCAATTGGCTAAATTCGCTACTACCTCCCGAAACACCGCTTACAGCCATTTTTCGGCCCCGAAAAATGCCTTTTAGCATTGAACGCCTCCCTTCCCTCACGGAGCGTCCATGCCGGACCGCCCGCAGCATGTTCAGCTCGATGTGGAGAAGACTGCTCCCCGGATGGCCGGACCCCTCTATGGCAGTCGCGCCACAGGGCTGCGTCGGGTAGTAGGAGTGGCTCCTCTCGAAATACCGTATCCCATCCGGCAGTCGTCCCCGCGGTTCAGCACCGCTTTTCGGTCCCCAAAAATGACGCTGAGCACGTTAATCGACCAAGAGCGACACCTTGTCCGTCTCCGGTTCAATACTTTAGCGGGGAACGCCCCCACTCCTAGCGGACGTGGCTGGACAGGCAGGTCCGGAGCAAGCCGCAAGCAAGGTGGACCTATTCATCCTCAGCGGCATGCGGGCAGGATTTGTCCTTGTGCGTGTCGAATGCGCTAAAATCCAGCATCACGAACTGTATCATCTTGGTCTTCTTGCCCTTGATCGGCATCTCCAGAATCTGGACCATGAAGCTGATCTCGTCGCCGGCTTCGTAGTTCGTGGACCCAAACATATCGGCAATGACCACTTCCTGGTCTTCCCACTTGACCTGATAGGACCGGTACCGCCCCCCGTCCTTCTCCGCTGAAAACACCTTTTCAACTTTCGCCTTCTGCATCGCGAATGAGCCCGCCATTCCTTCCGGCATGAAGGACTGCATGCCGTGGAGGTCCTTGTCTTTAGACTCATCCGCATAGCCCAGCCCCGCCAACGCGAGCACAATACCAACAATAGCAACCCTGATTTTCATAGCCCTACTTCCTGCTTAGTCCGTTTTCAACACGTGCCCCCTTCCCGAGTGGCACCACTACGTAGACGCCCCCTATACCTGCATGATCTCGTGCTCTTTCTTGTCGAGCAACGCATCGATCTTCTTGATGTAGTCGTCGGTGAACTTCTGGATTTCGCCCATGCCCGAATCGCGCTCGTCCTCGGTGATCTTATGGTCTTTCTGGAGGGTCTTGATCGCCTCGTTCGCCTCGCGGCGGATGTTGCGGACCGCGATCCGCTGGTCCTCAGCCATGCGCTTCGCGACCTTGATCAGGTCTTTGCGGCGCTCCTCGCTCAGCTCAGGAATGGGAATGCGTACCACGCGGCCATCGCTCATGGGGGTGATGCCCAGGTTGGCGGCGAGAATCGCTTTGGAAATCGCCTCCAGCGAGGTCGGATCGAAGGGGTTGATCACGATCAGGCGGGGCTCAGGCGTCGAGATCCCCGCGAGATCGCGCAGGCGGGTGGTCGTCCCGTAGTACTCTACCTGGATATTGTCCACCAGGGAGGGCGAGGCCTTTCCACTGCGTAGTCCATTCATCTCGTGCTGGAGATATTCGATGGCCTTGCCCATGCGGTCTTCCGAATCCAATAGTACATCGTCCAGTGTTTCCATAGCGTCACTCCTTCTCGGTTAGCGGCCTACCGTGGTGCCGACAGACTTGCCTTGCACCACCTTCACGATTTCATCCTGCTTGAAAAAGTTGAATACCACAATGGGGATGTGGTTCTCCATGCAAAGGGAGAAGGCCGCCGCGTCCATGACCTTGAGCTGGCGGCTGATTGCCTCCGAATAGGTAATGTGGCTGTAGCGCTTGGCTTCGGGGTCGACCACCGGATCGGCGCTGTAGATGCCATCCACCTTGGTGCCCTTGAGCACAACCTCGCACTCCATTTCGCTGGCGCGCAGCGCGGCGGCGGTGTCGGTGGTGAAGTAGGGGTTGCCGGTGCCGGCGGCGAAGATCACGATCCGCCCCTTCTCGAGATGGCGGAGCGCACGGCGGCGAATGAAGGGCTCGGCGACCGCCGGTATGGGGAATGCGGTCATCACCCGGGTCTGCACCCCAGCGTGCTCGAGGGCCGACTGAAGCGCCAGGCTGTTGATCACCGTGGCGAGCATGCCCATGTGGTCACCGGTCGTCCGGCCAATGCCGGTCTTTTCGCCCGCCAGCCCGCGGAAAATGTTGCCGCCCCCCACGACGATGCAGATATCCACCCCCATGTCCTTCACGTTCTTGAGTTGAACCGCGATGTTGGCCAAAAGATCGGGATCGAGGCTGTGGCCGTTGGATTTGTTCTGGAGGGCTTCGCCGCTGAGTTTCAGCATGATGCGCCGATACTTCGCCTTGGGCTTGGAGGCTGGAGACATTCAGGAGCCTTTCGTTGGAAAATTCGGGGGAACCTCCCGCATACTAGCGAAACCCATCTGCCGATGCAACGGCTACTTACTGGACACGCCTCGGAGTCGGAAGCGCTGCGTCGTTTTTACTGAAAATTCCTGACTTGCCAAGTTCCGCAGCTTCGTCGAGGCTCTCTCTCATGTGCGCCCTCCTGCGCCGATACAAGGAGCCCCCCGTGTCCTCCACCTACCGCAACCCCATTCTTCCCGGCTTTTTCCCCGACCCTTCCATCGTCCGGGTCGGAGATGACTACTACCTGGTGAATTCCACCTTCCACTATTTCCCCGCGGTCATTCTCTCGCACTCGCGCGATCTCGTACACTGGCAGCAGATCGGCCACGTCGTCACCGATCCCAATGCCCTCGACTTCGCCGCCGTCGGCGACTCCTGCGGCGTGTGGGCGCCCGATATCTCCTTCCACGACGGACTGTTCTACGTCTACTTTACCTTCGTCGTTCGCGAGGGCCGCAGCCTGCGGTGTACCAACTACGTGACGACCGCATCCACGCCGCTCGGGCCCTGGAGCACCCCGGCTGCAGTCATCGAGGGGGGGATCGACCCTTCCCATTTCGTGGAGGATGGGCGCCACTATATGCTGCTCAATCCCGGCGCCACGCTGGTGCCGCTTTCGGACGACGGACTCCGCGCAGTCGGCGAGCCCGTCCTGCTATGGCCCGGCAGCACCGGGCGCTCCCCCGAGGGTCCGCACCTGCTCAAGCGCAACGGCTACTATTATCTGCTGCTCGCCGAGGGCGGCACCGGCTTCGGACACCGTATCACCGCCGCCCGCTCCCGCGCCCTGCTCGGACCCTACGAGCCCTGTCCGCACAACCCCATCCTGATGCAAACCGATCCCGAGGCGACCATCCAGAAGTCGGGCCACGGCAAGTGGGTGCAAACCCAGCACGGCGAGTGGTGGATCGTCTATCTCTGCGGCCGCCTGAACGCGGGACGATTCTGCACGCTTGGACGGGAAACCTGTCTTGATCCGCTCGAATGGGATGCCGACGGCTGGCCGGTAATCAACGGAGGCCGAGGCCCGAGCGCCGAACAGCGCCGCCCCGCCCTTCCCGAGCATCGCCGCGAAACGCCGATGTCGGATACCTTCGACAGTCCCCAGCTTGGCCCCCAGTGGCAGTTCATCCGTACGCCCGATCCCACCCTTTGGAGCCTTTCCGAACGACCGGGCTACCTTCGGCTGCGGGCTGGAGCGCCCTGCATTGATCGGCTAGGCCCAGCCAACGCGGTCCTCCAGCGCGAGCGAAGCCACCGCTACCAGGCCGAGACCACCTTGGAGTTTCTGCCAGGTCAGGCGGGCGAGGAAGCCGGACTCGTGTGCTACTATGGGCACCGCCATCAGATTCGCCTGGCCGTGGTCCGCGACGGAGGAAGAAAGGTGCGGCTCACAGAAGTGCGGGCCGGCGTCTCAAGCATACTCGGCGAAAGGCCTGCCGATCCCGAAGCCAGCCTCACGCTGCGCGTCGAGGTGGCGGGGCAGCGCCGGAGCTTCCACTGCCGCAGTGGCGAAAGTCCATTCGAGCATGTGGGCGAGATCCCGGATTGCCGATTCCTAAGCGACGAGGGCGTAACCGACGACTTCAACTTCACCGGAACAATGGTCGGCCTCTACGCCCAGAGCGGAGGGGCCTCACCCCACCGACCCGCCGATTTCGGCTCATTCCACCTTGCCGAGTAAGCTTCCGCTAGTGAATGGCTTGCCTGCCAAGTCGCAGCCATGGCCACCATTCCAGGGTGCGCGAATCGTTCCGCTCCCCCTGGCAAGGCACCGGGCGGGTACGTATCGCGGCCGTGAGGCCGTATCTTCGGGGGATAGCGCCTCACGGCGCCCCTACGAACGCCGAGGGAACAGAAGATGAGAAGATTTTGATCTCACGGAGGCACGGGGCTCACGGAGGAGAGGAAAGGCGGCGACGTCTAGATCGGAGGGATAGGACGGACAGGGCGGATAGGACCGATGAGACGCTCCGGGGAGGGCGGCGCCTTCGGGCTGGGGTGTTTGCGGGAAGCGCGTTCCAAAACCATGAAATAGGCACATCCGCCTCCGCAAATCTGTGACCCTTTGGTCCGCCACCGGCTCCATGGGCAGGCGGCTCGGTGCGCTGCAATTTGACAACCCTTTTCTGAAATTTCCCTCCAATAGCGGGAGCTGCGGCGGGGCGAATGAAAAAATTCTCGAAAGGGCTGGACCTGAGGGATTTTTTCGCCAGAATCGGCGGAATTTGTTTTTTTTAGCCCAAGGGAATTTCACCATATGAAGTCAACGAAACGCGCGCTGATCGCCCTGGAAGACGGCACCTGCTTTGAGGGCCGGGCCTTCGCCGGGGCCGGCGAAATCCACGGGGAACTGGTGTTCAACACCTCGATGACCGGCTACCAGGAAATCCTGACCGACCCCTCCTACTTCGGGCAGATCGTCACCCTAACCTACCCGCTCATAGGCAATTACGGAACCAACGAGGCCGACGCCGAGTCGCGCAAACCTTTCGCCTCGGCCCTGGTCGTGGGCGAGTGCAGCCGGGTGAGCAGCAATTTCCGCAGCGAGCAGAGCCTCCCCGCCTACCTTGAGAAGTACGGCATCCTCGGGGTGGACCAGGTGGACACCCGGGCGATTACCCTGCACATCCGCTCCCGGGGCGCGATGAAGTGCGTGATCTCGACCGAGGACCTCGATGTCAACCGCCTGGTAAAGAAGGCCAAGGACTCTCCGGGCCTGGTGGGCCGGGATCTCGCGACCGAGGTCACCACGCCCGAGCGCTACCTCTGGCGCGACCGGGCCCGAGAGCGCGGCGAACCCCTGCCCGAGCGCGCCAGCCGCTTCAAGGTCGCCGTGGTGGACTGCGGCGTGAAGTACAACCAGCTCCGCATCATGGACGCCATGGGCTGCGACGTCGAGGTCTTCCCCAACACCACGCCCGCCGACCAGATCCTCGCCGGACGGCCCGACGGCATCTTTCTCTCCAACGGCCCCGGCGATCCTGCGGGCTGCCCCCAGGTGTTCGGCATGGTCGCCCAGCTCGTGCAGTCGGGCACCCCGACCTTCGGCATCTGCTTCGGGCACCAGATGCTCGGCCTCGCTCTCGGCGGCAAGACCTACAAGCTCAAGTTCGGCCACCGCGGCGCCAACCAGCCGGTGATGGACCTGGCGACCGGAAAGGTCGAGATCACCTCCCAGAACCACGGCTTCTGCGTGGACAAGGATTCGCTCGATCCCGACCTGGTGGAGACCAGCCACGTGAACCTGAACGACCAGACCTCCGAGGGGCTGCGCCACCGCAAGCTGCCGGTGTTCTCGGTCCAGTACCACCCCGAGGCCGCCCCCGGCCCCCACGACGCCGAATACCTCTTCCACCGCTTCATGGATCTGATTGCATCCCGCAAGGGATAGCCCCCTCCCCCTTCTGCCCAGCCACCCTTCCAACCTGCCCAAAAGCCTATGCCCAAACGCGAAGACCTGCACAAAATCCTCCTCATCGGCTCCGGCCCCATCGTCATCGGCCAGGCCTGCGAGTTCGACTATTCCGGAACCCAGGCCTGCAAGGCGCTGCGCGAGGAGGGCTACGAGATCGTCCTCATCAACAGCAATCCGGCGACGATCATGACCGATCCCGAGGTCGCCGACCGCACCTACGTCGAACCCATCACGCCTGAGGCCGTCGCCCGCATCATCGAGAAAGAGCGCCCCGACGCGCTGCTGCCCACCCTGGGCGGTCAGACCGGACTGAACACCTCGGTCGCGGTGGCCGAGGCCGGCGTGCTGGAGAAATTCGGTGTGGAGCTTATCGGCGCGAAGCTCGACGTGATCAAGCGGGCCGAGGAGCGGGAGCTGTTCAAGGCGGCTATGGAGGAGGCGGGCCTGGAATGCCTGCGCAGCCGCCACGTCCATTCGGTAGAAGATGCGGTCGAGGTCGCAAACGAACTGGGCTACCCCGTAATTGTCCGCGCCAGCTTCACTCTGGGCGGCACGGGAGGGGGCATCGCCAATACCGAGGAGGATCTGCGCGAAATCGTCGCCGGCGGCCTCAAAGCAAGCTTGTCCAAGGAAGTGCTGATCGAAGAATCGGCGCTGGGCTGGAAGGAATTCGAAATGGAGGTCATGCGCGACCGAAACGACAACGTCGTGATCATCTGCGCGATCGAGAACCTCGATCCCATGGGCATCCACACCGGCGACAGCATCACCGTCGCCCCGGCCCAGACCCTCACCGACCGCGAATACCAGAAGATGCGCGACTGGTCGATCAAGGTCCTCCGGGTCATCGGCGTCGAAACCGGCGGCTCCAACGTCCAGTTCGCCATCCACCCGCAGACCGGCCGCATGGTGGTCATCGAGATGAATCCGCGCGTCTCGCGCAGCTCCGCGCTGGCGTCGAAGGCCACCGGCTTCCCGATCGCCAAGATCGCCGCGAAACTCGCGGTGGGCTACACCCTGGACGAGCTGCCCAACGACATCACCCGCGAGACCCCGGCCTGCTTCGAGCCCACCATCGACTACACCGTCATCAAGATCCCGCGCTTCGCCTTCGAGAAGTTTCCCGGCGCCGAGCCGAAACTGGGCGTGAGCATGAAGTCGGTTGGCGAGACCATGGCCATCGGGCGCAACTTCCGCGAAGCCCTGCACAAGGGACTGCGCGGCCTTGAAATCGGCGTGCAGGGACTGGAACTGAAATCCGAGGAGGAGCCCACCGACGAACAGATCGAGGCCAAACTCCGTGCCCTCTGCATAGACCGGATCTTCTACGTCAAGAAGGCCCTCGACCGGGGCTACACCGCCGAGCGCATCCACGAGCTGACCGCCATCGACCCCTGGTTCATCGACAACATCGCCCAGATCGCCGAGCTTGAGGTTGAAATCCGCATGGCGCCCAAGGACGCGCCGCTTTCCGAGGATCTGATGCGCCGGGCAAAGCGTGACGGCTTTTCCGACCGCCAGATCGCCCGCATCCGCTCCTGCGGCGAGACCGAGCTGGACATCCGCCGCCAGCGCAAGCAGCTCGGCATCCATCCCGGCTACCGCCTGGTGGACACCTGCGCGGGTGAATTCGAGGCCTACACCCCCTACTACTATTCCACCTACGGAACCGCCACCAACGAGTCGAAGCCCAGCGAGCGCAAGAAGGTCATCATCCTCGGCAGCGGGCCCAACCGAATCGGCCAGGGCATTGAGTTCGACTACTGCTGCGTGCATACCGTCATGGCCGCCCGCGACATGGGCCTCGAAGCGATCATGGTCAACAGCAATCCCGAAACCGTCAGTACCGACTACGACACCTCGGACAAGCTCTACTTCGAGCCGCTCACCTTCGAGGATGTCCTCAACATCTACGAAAACGAGAATCCCCTTGGCGTCATCGTGCAGATGGGCGGGCAGACCCCGCTGACCCTCTCCGGTCCGCTGCTCAAGGCCGGCGTGAATGTGCTCGGCACTTCCGCCGACAGCATCGATATCGCCGAAGACCGAAAGCGCTGCCGCCTGCTGCTCGAAGAACTCGGCCTCCAGCAGCCGGAGAGCGACACCGCGACCAATCTGGACGACGCCCTGGCGACCGCCAAGAAGATCGGCTACCCGGTGATGATCCGCCCCTCCTACGTGCTGGGCGGACGCGCCATGATGGTTGCCTACGGTCCCGAAGAAGCCGTCGCCTACATCAAGGCGGCGCTCGCCGCCGTCCCCGAACCCGAAATGCCCATCCTCGTCGACCGCTACCTCGATGGCGCGATCGAGGTGGACGTGGATGTTGTCTGCGACGGCGTGGACTACTTCATTGGCGGCGTGATGGAGCACGTCGAGGCCGCCGGCATCCATTCCGGCGACAGTGCCTGCTGCACCCCGCCCCACACCCTGGAGCCCGCGATGATCGAGCGCATCAAGGATGCCTGCGCCCGCATCGCCCTCAAGCTACAGGTCAAGGGACTGCTCAATGTGCAGATCGCGGTCAAGGACGGCGAATTCTATATCATCGAGGTGAATCCCCGCGCGTCGCGCACCGTACCCTACGTGAGCAAGGCCACCGGCGTGCCGCTGGCCAAGATCGCCGCCCAGGTCGCGCTCGGACGCAGCCTCAAGGAGATCAATCTCGCCTGCCGCGATCTCAAGGTCACCTGGAAGGCGGTCAAGGAAGCCGTCTTCCCCTTCAACCGCTTCGTGGGCGTCGACCCCATTCTCGGTCCCGAAATGAAATCGACCGGCGAGGTCATGGGCATGGACACCACCTTCGAGGCCGCCTATTGGAAGAGCCAGATCGCGGCCGGGCAGATGCTGCCCAGCGACGGCGCCATCTTCCTGAGCGCGAAGGACAGCGACAAGGGCTGGATGGTGGAGATCGGGCGAAAATTCGCCGACATGGGCTTCACCATCTACTCGACCACCGGCACCGCCCAGGCGCTCGCCACCGCCGGCGTACATGCAAGGGAACTGCACAAGCTCGCGGAGAAGACGGGCGACAACGTCCTTGAGCTAATGCGCAAGGGCGCTATCGGCCTCGTCGTCAACACCCCCAGCGGCCCGGTTTCCCGGCGGGACGAGATCCGCATCCGCTCCGAGGCGATTCTGCGCGGCATCCCCATCGTCACTACCAAGCCCGGCGCCCTTGCCACCGTCGCCTCGATCCAGCATGTGCGGGAAAACGGCTGGGACGTGAAGGCGCTGCAGGACTACCTAAAGTAGCCCCGTGAAAATCCTGCTGCTAGCGCCCCACCCTTTCTACCAGGACCGCGGAACCCCCATCGCGGTCGATCTGCTGGTGAGGGCGCTGGCCGAGCGGGGCGACGAAGTCGACGTCCTCACCTACCACGAGGGCGCCGACCGCAGCTACCCCGGGAAAGTCCGCATCCACCGCATCGCGCCCCCTGCTGGCTGCGCGAACATCCGGCCTGGATTTTCCCTCAAGAAAATCCGCTGCGATCTGCACATGCACCGGATAGCCATGCGCATGGCCTGCGACACCCGCTACGACGTGGTCCACGCGGTCGAGGAATCGGTCTTCATGGCGATGCGCATCGAACACCGCTTCGGCGTTCCCTACGTGTTCGACATGGACTCCTCAATGCCGCACCAGATCGTGGAAAAATTCGCCTTCGCCCGCCCGCTTCTCCCGTTCATGCAGGTGTTCGAGCGCCGGGCCGCCCGCGGCGCGCTGGCCGTCACTGCGGTATGCGACGCGCTGGCCGATCTCGCCCGCGGCTACGGGGCGCGCGACGTAGTCCTGCTCCGTGATGTGCCCCTCCTCGATTCCAGCGCCGACGCTCCAGACCCTGCCCACGGCTTCAGCCAAGCACTGGGCTTCGAAGGCACGAGCTTCCTCTACGTCGGCAATCTCGAAAAATACCAGGGCATCGAGCTGCTGCTCCGCAGCTTCGCCCTGGTACCCCGCGATGCCTCCGCCCATCTCGTCATCGTCGGCGGCACGCCGGGCCACATCGAGCGCTATTCGTCGCTCGCCTCCGAACTCGGCATCGCCGACCGCACCCACTTCCTCGGGCCGCGACCCATCGGACACCTCCGCGCCCTGATGCACGAGGCCGACGTACTCGTATCGCCCCGCACAAAGGGCAGCAACACC
>CBFGVE010000035.1:0-11876 GCA_965651915.1 uncultured bacterium | reverse complement strand
TACACGACGCTCTTCCGATCTGGCTCGTTGATGATGCGCAGCACTTCGAGGCCGGCAATCTTGCCCGCGTCCTTGGTCGCCTGGCGCTGGCTGTCGTTGAAGTAGGCCGGTACCGTGATGACCGCCTGGGTGATGGTCTCGCCCAGGTAGGCCTCGGCATCCGCCTTCAGCTTCTGGAGAATCATCGAGGAAATCTCGGGCGGCGAATACACCTTGTCCCCGATCTTAACCTGGGCGTCGCCGTTCCCGGCCTTGACCACCTCGTAGGGCACCAGGTGCCGCTCGTGCTCGATCTCGTCGTAGCGGCGACCCATGAAGCGCTTGATCGAGAACACCGTGTGGTGGGGATTGGTCACCGCCTGGCGCTTGGCCGCCTGGCCCACCAGCCGCTCGCCGCTCTTGGTGAAGGCCACGATCGAGGGCGTGGTGCGACCGCCTTCCGCATTGGGGATCACCACCGGCTCGCCGCCTTCCATGACGGCCATGCACGAGTTGGTCGTTCCTAAATCGATTCCGAGTACTTTGGACATGGTTGCTCTCCCTTTCCGCATTCAATGGCGGATGAATTCAAAGTGGTTGACACCACTTCACCTAGCAGCAGGCATGCCAAGACCAGCAGGACTTCACCTCGCATTTTGTTGTAAACGATTTTCTTTAAGTGTGTTATAGATATTTAAATGCATATCCACAAAGCAGACAGGGCGGGCGTAATGAGTCGCATTGTCTCATTCTGCCGGTGTTGTGACACACCTGTGCGCCATTATCCGCCCACAACCCGGGCGGGAGAGCGCGGCTTGCCCCGCTCTGCGAATAGGATTGCTTGCATCCGTCCCGCTGTGCTTCTCTGTGGGCCCTTCGCCACCCTCCATACTCCCAACAGGCCTCCATGTTCGACATTCGGCACTACCTTGAGCAGCAACGACAGCGGGTGGACGCCTCGCTCGACGATCTCCTGCCCCCCGCCTCGATCCGGCCCGCCACCCTTCACGAGGCGATGCGCTACAGCCTGTTCGCCGGAGGCAAACGCCTCCGCCCCATCCTCTGCCTCGCCGCCGCCGAGGCCGTTCAGCCCACAAAGGCCGTGGACCCGCGCATCCCCGGGGCTCTGGAAATCCTCCATACCTACACGCTCATCCACGACGACCTGCCCGCGATGGACGACGACGATCTCCGGCGCGGACGCCCCACCTGCCACAAGGTCTACGGGGAGGCCGTCGCCATTCTCGCGGGCGATGCCCTGCTCACCCTCGCCATGGAATGGCTCGCTGGCTGCATCGCACCGCCCCCCTACCATCCCGGTCAATACGGGATCGAACTCGCCCGCGCCGCTGGAAGCGTAGGGGTCATCGGGGGGCAGGCTGCGGACATCGCTGCCGAGGGTCAGCCGCCCGACCCGGAGACGCTGGAGTTCATCCACCGCAACAAAACCGGCGAACTGATCCGGGCCGCCGTCCGCATGGGGGCCATCGCCGCCGAGGCCACGCCGCCCCAGCTCGACGCGCTGAGCCGTTTTGGCGAGGCGGCCGGCCTGGCTTTCCAGATTGCCGACGACCTGCTCAACGAAACCTCCACTGCGGAACAGCTAGGCAAAGCGGTCGGCAGCGACCGCGCACGGGGAAAGATGACCTACGTGGCCCTGCTGGGAATCGAAGGCGCGGGCCAGCGGGCGCGCGAGCTGCTGGATCGGGCACTGTCCAGCCTGGACGGGCTGCCCGGCCACACCGAGCCCCTGCGGGCACTCGCCCGGGTCTGTGTCGAACGTGAGAACTAGCGCCCTAGCTGGCAAATAAGCGAACCCTGGCCGGCTCCACTTTTCTGCCGGACAGCGCGGCAGATGGGCCTGACGCCTACTCCGCCGGCTCGGGGAGCTTGCGGTAGAGGGTGGCTAGGCTGATGCGCAGCGCCTTGGCAGCCTTGCTCTTGTCGCCCTCCATGTTGTCGAGCACCTGCTTCAGGTACTCCTTCTCCTTGTTGCGGAGGAAGGACTTCAGGGACTGGGCGCGGTAGGTCTCGCGGCCCGGCGCTTCCTGGGCCAAGCCCCCGCCGGCGTCGATGGTGTTGAGAATCTTGGCCGGGAGATCCTCGCGGCGCAGAATGTTGTCCTTGCAGAAAGTGGTGGCATGGCGAATGGCATTCTCTAGCTCCCGCACGTTGCCCGGCCAGCGGTAGCGCTCGAGCACAAGCTGGCAGGCCGGATCGATCTCGGGCAGGGGAGTGTCGGCACCGCGCTCCCGGCGCAGCACATGGTAGACCAAGGGCAGAATGTCCTCGGGCCGCTCGCGCAGCGGCGGGATGTCGATGGGAATCACGCTGAGGCGGTAGTAAAGGTCTTCGCGGATGCGGCCCTCCTGGATTCCCTTCTCCAGGCGCTCGTTCGTGGCGGCCAGCACCCGGACGTTGATGGAGGTGGTTTCGGTACCGCCCACCTTGCGGATCTCACGCTCCTGGAGTACCCGGAGCAGCTTGCCCTGGAGGCTCAGCGGCATGGAGCCAATCTCGTCGAGGAAGAGGGTTCCGCCATTCGCCGCCTCGAACAAGCCTTCCTTGTTGGAGGTCGCGCCCGTGAAAGCCCCCTTCACGTGGCCAAACATTTCGGACTCGAGGAGCTGCTCGGGCAACGCCGCACAATTGATCGCGAGGAAGTTGCGGGTCTTCCGGTTGCTGTAGCCGTGTATCGCCTTGGCCACCAGCTCCTTGCCGGTTCCGCTCTCACCCTGAATGAGCACGGTGGTATCCGCCGGCGCCACCCGCTCGATCATCTCGCAGACCTTCCGCATGGCCGGGCTCTCGGCGATGATGTTGTCGCAGCGGTAGCGGCCCTGCAGCTCGCGCTCCAGCTCGCCCACCCGGCTGATCGCCTGGTTATACTCCAGCGCGCGCTGGACGGTCAGCAGCAGCTCGTCCACCTTGAAGGGCTTGGTCACATAGTCGAAGGCCCCTTCGCGCATTGCGTCCACAGCGGTCTCGACCGATCCGTAGGCCGTCACCATGATCACCGCCATGTCGGGATGATCCTTGCGGGCGATCTTGAGCAGCTCCATGCCGTCCACCGGACTCATCCGGATGTCGGATATCATCAGGTCGAATCGTTTGGATTCCAGAACCTTGAGCGCCTTGTCGCCCCCGAGGGTTGGCTCGACCTCGTGGCCCTCGGATCGCAGGAGGGTGCTTAGGACGCTTAGGATGCTGGGTTCATCCTCTACCACTAGAATTCGAGCCATGAGCTACCTCGTTATTTTTGCCAAATTGAGGATTGGTAAGGGACACAGGCCGTAAAATCAAGCTTTTTAATGCGCTGGCTGAATCAATTGCCAAAACCAAGCTGGCCTAGAACGCAGTCTGCCGCGCGTTCCGCCGTGTCGCCCTGCCCCAGGGCCTCGCGAACATCGACGAGCCCGCCGAGCATCTCCCGGCGCTCGGGGGTGTCTTCCAGGAGCGGGCCCACCGCCTGGGCGAGCGAGGCCGGGTTCGCCCCGTGCTGAATCCGTTCGGGGCAAACCTCGCGGCCGGCGACAATGTTGACCATGCCAATGTGGGGAACCTTGACCAGAAGTCGGCCCAGCGCATAGGTGACCGGCGAGGTTCGGTAGACCACCACCATGGGGCAGTTCATCAGGGCAGCCTCGATCGTTGCCGTCCCTGAAGTCACCAGGGAGGCGTCGGCCTGGCGCAACACCTGGCGGGTCTCCCCTACCACCACCTCGACCGGCACACCCGGGGCATGCTCCCCGGCGAGCTGGCGGGCCAGTCCGGCCATTTCCTCGTTCGGTGCGGCCAGCAGGCACGACAAACCGGGGTACGAGGCGCGTAGCCGTACCAGAGCGCCCAGCATGGATGGCAGAATCCGCTGCAGCTCCTGGCGGCGGCTGCCTGGCAGCAGCGCCAGGCGGGGCGAACCAGCCCAGGGCAGCTCCGCCAGCGGTTCCGCCAGCGCCAAACGGGCCGCCGCGGTTAGCGGGTGCCCCACGTAGTCCACCTGCAACCCGGTTCCCGCGAACACCTCGACCTCGAAGGGGAAAATGACCAGGAGGCGGTCGATGATCCGGGCCATTTTCGGGATGCGGGAACGGTGCCACGCCCAAACCTGGGGGCAGACATAGTAGATGACGGGGATGCCCAGCGCGTGGAGGCGGGCGGCGAGCCGCAGGTTGAACCCGGGGTAGTCCACCAGGATCGCGGCGGCCGGGCGCTCTCTCTCCGCCCTCGCGACAAGCTCCTCGAACACCCGCTTGAAAAAGCCGTAGCGCTTCAGCACCTCGACCACCCCCATCACGGCCATGTCCTTCGGCCCGTACAGGGTCTCCACTCCGGCAGCCGAGCACTCGTCTCCGCCAATGCCCCAGAACGAGAGCGAGGGCTGGCGGCGCCGCAACGCCGCTACCAGCCGGGCCAGGTGCATGTCGCCCGAAATCTCGCCGGCCACCACCAGAAGGGAGTGGCTCATGCCTGCTTGGCCTTGAGCTGCTGGATAATGTCGGCGGCGAGGCGAAGCGACTCGGCCGCGTGTTCGCCGCTGACCAGCGGCTGGTCGCGCCCGATCACGCAGCGCACAAAAGAGCGCAACTGGTTGTCGAGCGGCTCGCCCTTCTCGATAGGCACGGGCTCGCGCTCGATGCCCCCCGCCGTCTTCCTGAAGATGTCGCCGCTCTGGTTCTGGTAGTCGAGCGAGATATAGGCGTCGCCCACGAACACGCGGATCTTCCGCATGCGCTCGGGGCTGATCCGGCTCGCCGTGATGTTGGCCACGCAGCCGTCCTCGAACTGGAGGCGGACGTTGGCGATGTCCTCGCTCGGGCTCAGCACCGGAACGCCCACCGCATCGAACGCGACGACCTTGGAACGTACCAGGTGCAGAATCACCTCGATATCGTGGATCATGAGGTCCAGCACCACGCTGACCTCGGTACCCCGCGGATGCAGGCCCTCGCGGGGCGGCGGATAGGGCGCCAGGCGGTGCGCCTCGATGAAGCGGGGCTTGCGGGCAACCTGTTCGAGGTAGGAAAGCACCGGATTGAAGCGCTCCACATGGCCGACCTGGAGAATCACCCCGCTGGCGCGGGCGAGCGCCACCATCTCCTCGGCCTCGGCGGTACTGGCCGCGATAGGCTTCTCCACCAGCACATGGCGGCCAGCCCGGAGCAGCGCCCCCGCCACCTCGAGGTGCAGGTCGGTGGGCACCACCACGCTCGCCGCCTCTACCGCCTCGACCAGCTCGGCCTGGCTCGCGAATACGCGGGTGCCGTAGCGCTCGGCGATCTCGCGGGCCCGCAGCTCGCTCGCGTCGTAGACGCCCACCAGCTCGGCCTCGGGCATCTCCGAATAGATGCGGGCATGCCACTGGCCCAGGCTGCCCACGCCGAACACCCCCACCTTCACTTTACGCGCGTCGCTCATGTCAGTTCATCTCCACAGCCACAAGGCATAGTTTCTGTTTGATCGCCTGGCGAACCAGCAGGTCTTTCTCCAGTAGAATCGTGCGGCCCGCCTGGAAGGCCAGCACCGCCGCTCCAGCCTTACGCAGGCTTTCCAGCGTGCGGCTGCCCACTACAGGCAGGTCGAAGCGGACATCGTGGCTCGGTTTGGCCACCTTGACCACCACCGCGCCGGGACCAGCCAGCTCGCCTGCCCGCCGTATCGTGCGGTCCGTTCCCTCGAAGGCCTCCACCGCGAGGATCGTGCCGTCTTTGACGACAACGGTCTGGCCGATATCGAGCCCGCTGGTCGTGCGGGCCACCTGGAGGCCCAGCGCGATGTCGGCCTCCTGGGCCTGCGTCGGAGGGACCGGGGTAAGCAGGCCCGCCGGAGGCATCGCCTGCTCCATGAACAGGCTGGCCGGACGAAAGGACACCCCCACCGCCGCCAGCTCGTCGCAGACCGCTCCGAAAATCGTATGGGCGTTGCGCTCCTGGAGCCGGCCAAGCAGGCGCATCATATCGGCATCGAAGCGGACGCTGAACAGGTGCCCTGGCTTGATCTGCCCGGCCATGACAGCCTCCTTCACGCCGCTCGCCCGGAAGGCCTCGACCAGCGGGCGCAACTGGCCGATGCGGATCCACGCGATGTCGTCGACCAGCCGCTGAAGCACCGGGTCGGTCTCGCCCTTGAACGCAACCGCGAACAGGCGCTTCACGCCCTGGGCCCGGGCCGATTCCGCCAGGATGCGCGGATAGGCGCCGCGGCCGGCGATGATGCCCAGAGATTCTGGAATGGAGGACGAACGTGTGCTCATACTATGCGCCTATCGTTTCCCGGCATGCGGCAGGGTCCCGGGCATCGTTCAGCCTTCGCGAGCACGTAGCATTTCTCGGTCGGGGAGTCGAAGATCCGTTGTAGGATTTGGCTCGCCCCATCGGACTCCGCTAGCCGCGGTGGCGGTAGGTGATGCGGC
This sequence comes from uncultured bacterium, assembly GCA_965651915.1. Classification (GTDB taxonomy): domain Bacteria; phylum Verrucomicrobiota; class Kiritimatiellia; order CBFGVE01; family CBFGVE01; genus CBFGVE01. The sequence goes on along the minus strand of CBFGVE010000035.1, from coordinate 5,488 downwards.
CCTTCTCGAGATCGTAGGGCGACATTTCAACCGTGACCTTGTCGCCGGCCGTGATGCGAATGAAGTGCTTGCGCATTTTGCCCGAGATGTGGGCGAGGATTTCGTGTCCGTTCTGAAGCTGAACGCGGTACATCGTCGCGGGCAACACCTTGGTAACGGTGCCGTCTAGGGTAATGTTGTCGTCTTTATTGGCGGCCATGGGCAGGAATCCTGACGTAATTCAGAAGCGGTGCATGCTATACGCATCAGGCGTACTGTCAAGTGCTTTTCGACGGATTTTTAAGTTCTGAGTTGCTGCGACACCCAACCTGTGGAATAGTGGGCCGCCAATCGAAACCCAGCCGGCACACCCCGGGCCGGCCACCACCAAAGGATATTCATGCGTACGCTTCTTTCGCTCACTCTTTGCGCCTCCCTTGCCGCGACCGCCCTCCACGCCGAGGAGACCGCCGCGCCCGAAAGCCTGAAAGACCGCTCCAGCTACGCCATGGGCCTCGACTTCGGCATGATGATGAAGGCGCGCGAAATCGAGTGCAATGCCGACATGTTTTTCCGTGGCCTCAAGGATGGCCTCAGCGGGGCCGAGCCCGCGCTGAACATGGAGGAAATGCAGGCCGCACTTCAGGCGCTCGAAACACAGATGCGTGAAAAAATGATGAAACAACAAGAGGAGGCAGGCATGGCCAGTTTGGCTGAAGGAAAGAAGTTCCTTGAAGAAAACGCGAAGAAGGAAGGCGTAGTCACCACCGAGAGTGGCTTGCAGTACCAGGTGGTCGAAGCCGGCGAGGGCGCCTCGCCCAAGGCGAGCGACACCGTAACCGTCCACTACACCGGGCAGCTCATCAACGGCACCGTCTTCGACAGCTCGGTCGAGCGCGGCCAGCCCGCGACCTTCCCGCTCAACGGCGTGATCCCCGGCTGGACCGAAGGCGTGCAGCTCATGAAGGTTGGCGGCAAGTACCGCTTCTTCATTCCCTCCGACCTCGCCTACGGCGAGCGCGGCGCGGGCCAGGTGATCGCCCCCAACTCGACCCTGATCTTCGACGTCGAGCTGCTCAGCATCGGCGACGAGTAGTCTCCACGCGAGCACCCATTAGAAAAGCCGCCGGGCCCAGCCCGGCGGCTTTTTTTTTTGCCAGCCGGGTGTGAATCGGAGCCATTTTCACCCGCATCAAGTTCTGCCAGACTGGTGCCCGGGGCGGGACTCGAACCCGCATGACCTTTCGGTCGAGGGATTTTAAGTCCCTTGTGTCTGCCATTTCACCACCCGGGCGGATGGGGGCTAGTTGCTGGCCGAATGATCCTCGACGGATGGCTGCGGGGTCAAGCTTTTGGTTGCATTGCCGGGGAGGGCTGGCACAATGCGGGATCATTCGCCCCTCCGCCACGCATCGCCCCAGCCCCATGGTCACGCAAAAAGATATCGCCAGGCAACTCGGCATCTCGGTCGCCCTCGTTTCCCGGGCGCTCTCCGGAAAGGCGGCTGAAATCGGCGCATCGCCCGCCACCGTCCAGCGCATCTTCGAGATGGCGGAGTCCATGGGCTACGTGCCCAACGTGAATGCCCGCGTTCTCAAAGGTGCCGCCACCCGAACCCTGGGCGTCGTGGTCTACGATTTCGAGGATCCCTTTCTGGGCGTACTGGTCGGGGAGCTGCAACGGCGAGCCCGCGAGCAGGATTTCTCGCTGGTGCTCAGTGGGTTCCAGCGCCGCCAGGTCGCCCACCAGGATCTTCGCGGACTGCTCAAGCACCGCATCGACGGGCTCATCATCGTGGGCAGCGGATTCGAAAGCAAATGGCTCAGCCCATTCATCAGCAAGCATACCCCCATTGCCTGCATCGGGACCGGGCCCGCCGTCGCCGGCATTCACTCGGTGAGCCACGACGAGCTGGGCGGCCTGCGCCTGCTGGTGGGACACCTTGCCGAGCTAGGCCACCGGCGTCTCGGGTTCATCCACTCGGCTAGCGACAATCTGCGCAACCGCCACGACTGCTTTCTGAAGGCGGCGGCGGAGCAGGGCTGCGAAGTCAAGCCCCACTGGATTTGCAGAAGCGATTCCTATGTCGCGGACGCGGGCTGCGAGGCGACCCACCGGCTGCTCGCCGCCTCTCGCAGCGACCTGCCAAGCGCTCTGCTCGCGGCCAACGACCTGCTGGCCCTCGGCGCGCTGCGGGCCTGCGGAGAGGCCGGCCTGGCTGCCCCAAGGGATCTCAGCATCACCGGCTACGACGACATTCCCTACGCCCACCTCAGTTCGCCAAGCCTGACAACGGTGCGCCAGCCGATCGAGGCGATGGTGGCGGAGGCCTTCGCCTGGGCCACCCACAAGACCGAAGGGCAGGAGCAGCCCCCAATTCCCAGTCCGATTTCACCCCGGCTGGTCGTCCGCGAATCCACCGCCGCACCCCTAGGAAGGTAGCGTCCCGACCTGACCCGATAGGCCCCACGGATGCCTACGGCGGAACCCGGATCGAGATTTTCAATGAGCTGCGCCCCGGATGGGCGCGCGATGGATTCCCCGGGCGTCACCCCTTCCCTCTTCTTTGGGAATTACCGTGTGGAGTGTACGACCAGGGGCCTACTTTTTGAATGGGAGGCTATCCTCCAGCTCCTTCGGCGTTAGGGCCGAGCCTCGGGCGAAGTCGTAGCCCCAGAGGAAACGTCCCTCCATGCGCAGCAGCAGGCGGTCTCGGCCGCTCCATACGAGTCGCTCGCCAAGGTCCACCTTAAAATCGGTGGGCAGCGCCGGGGAGTGGTAGTAGGTCCGCCAGCCACCGCCGGTTTTTACTTCGACCGCGAAATGCTGGCTGCTGTGCAGGACTCGGGTAAGGCGGGCCTGGATACGACCGTCCGGGCTGTCCAGGCGCTGGATCGTCCAGGCAGTAGGCGAGAAGATTCCCCAGCCGGCCCACAGCACCAGCACTCCGAAGCCTAGGCCGAGCGCCCACTTCGGCACGGAAACGTGCGACGAGCGGCGACCGGATCCGTTGAGTGCCTTCGAGTAGTCGCGTGGCATGGCTCGGGCTATCAGGGAACGGCGAGAGGCTCGGTGGCGGTCGCGGGGATCTCGTCACCGTCCATGGAGGGCTGGTCGTCGGACTCCGGGTCGGCGGGGAGCGGGTCAGCCTCTTCCACAGCCTCCGGCGCCGCTTCGGGGCCGCTGGCTTGTCCAGCCTCCTCGGCCTGCTCCTTCTGCACCGCGCTGTTCATCCGCACATGGCGGAAGATGTTGCGGGTATCCTGGAAGGTGAGCAGCACGAACACGGTGAGCAGCAGCACGAAAAAGATGTTGCTCAGAACGGTTACGAAGCGGGGGTTGACCCGGCGGCGGGTAATCCCTTCCCACGAGGCGAACACAATGTGGCCGCCATCGAGGATCGGCAGCGGAAGCAGGTTGATGATCGCGAGGTTCACGTTGATCAGACCGGTGAGCCAGATGGCGTACATCAGGCTGCTGCTGAGCACCATCCAGTACATGTGCATGATGGCGACCGGTCCGCCAATGTTGCTCGCGGCGTTGCGGGCGGTTTCAGGGGTCACCAGCGCCTTGAGCACGCGGAAGATGATGCGTCCGTGGCTGCGGATCTGGTCCATGGGCTTCGGGTGGCTGATAAAGGTGTTGCTGGCCCAGAAGTTGTTGAAGCGGATGCCGAGCCTCACCTGGTTGCGCTCCGTATCCATCGTCGGAGTGACCATGAGCGAGAAGCGCTCGCCCTCCCGATCCACAACGACCGGCAAGGTCTGGTTCTCGCTCGCCCCAACCAGGTTGATGAGGTGGGTCTGGCTATGCACCTTCTCGCCCCTGAACTCGACGATGAGGTCGCCGGGACGAATACCCGCTTTCTCGGCGGTGGACCCCGGCTCGACCATGCCCACCATGCAGAAATTCTCGCCGCCGACCGCCGGCACGACATCCTCGAAGACCCGGCCGAGGCGCAGGTCGTCGTTGCTGGTGGCGATGGTGAACATCGCGCCCTTGGCCTGGGACCGCACTTCCAACTCCACCGCGTCGTGCAATACCACCTCGGTCATAATGTCCTGCCAGTTCGCAACAGGGGTGCCGTTGACCGAGACAATCTCGTCGCCGATCCGCAGGCCCGCGTCGTGTACGGGATTGCCCCCCTCGACGAACCCGACCGTGGTGGTGAACTGGTCGGGCACCGAGGGAATCCCCTTCCAGTAGACGACGAGGGCGATGATCACCGCGAGGATCATGTTCATGATCACGCCGGCGACGGCGACCAGAATCTTCTTCCAGGGTTCGACGGGACCAAGCGAGGCCGCTTTTTCGGCATCCTCCTTGCCGCCTGCGCCCAGGGTCGGGTCCATCTGGGGAAGCGATACGTAGCCGCCCGCCGGAATCAGCCCGATCTTGTATTTTACCCCGTTCACTTCCTTCTGCCAGATCGCCGGGCCGAAGCCGATTGCGAAGGCCTCGACCTTGAGGCCCAGCCAGCGGGCCACCATGAAATGGCCCAGCTCATGGACGAAGATGGTCAGGCCAAACAAAACCAGAATCATTACAATGATAAACAGCGCAGACAGCATGCAGATAGCTCCCTAGAGAAAAAGTTTGGCGTAGATGTAGAGGACGGGCAGGGTGAAGAGAAGGCTATCGACTACGTCGAGTATACCACCCATGCCCTTGATGCCCCTGCCGGAGTCCTTGACCCCGATGGATCGCTTGATCATCGACTCAGCGAGGTCTCCCAGAATACCCGCAACCGGCAGGAACACGCCGAGGGCGAGCGCATCAAGAAATCCGAAGCTCACGACCCCCAGGCTGCCCCGGCCAATGAGGAACCAGAGCACGCTGGCCACCAGCGCGGCAGCGACACCGCCGCCACAGCCCTCCCAGGTCTTGCCGGGAGAAAGCTTGGGCCAGAGCTTGTGGCGCCCATAGCGGCAACCCACGAAATAGGCTCCGGTGTCGGTAAGCTTCACCAGCACGATGCCGTAGATCAGAAGGGCGCGGCCCATGCCCCCGTCCCAGCCGAGGAGGAGCATGGTGATGAAGTTGATTGGGAACGCTATATAGAAAATGGCCAGCAGGGTCATCGCCATGGCCTGAATACCCTTGGGGGAACAGGGCTCGCACATCTGGCGGACGAGTACCCCGACCACCACCGCGAAAAGCGAGGCCAGCTCGATTACCAGAGCGTGTTCGGGGTAGAAGCGCAGCCCGATCCAAGTTTCCACCACGAGAAACAGCCCAAGAGCCAAGCCGGTGCGCTTGAAGTGGGGATGTCCCCCCACCTGGAGCATCGAGAAAAACTCGAGCAGCGCATAGCCGGTGACCCCGGCAATGAGGAGCATGGCGAGAAACGGAGGAGCAAAGAAGGCGGCGAGCAGAACCAGACTGCCCATCAGCACGCCGCTGCGGACGCGGTGAATCAGCATGGCACACACCTCATGGTTTCACCCCGCCGAAGCGGCGCTGGCGGCTGGCATAGACCTGCAGGGCCTCGGCGAAGTGGGGTTCGCGG
>CBFGVE010000034.1:0-11909 GCA_965651915.1 uncultured bacterium | reverse complement strand
AGCGGGCCAGGAATAATCAGCGAGACCAGCACCAGGCCGGTCACCACGGACCGCAGCCGGAATTGGAACTTCGCCAGGGCATACCCCCCCATGGCGCAGAACAAGGTGGCCAGGACACTCGATACAGACGCGAAGAACGCCGAATTGGCCACGCTGCGTCCGAAGCGCAGGCTCGGGTCGGTGAACAGCACCTTAAAATGGTCCAGTGTCAGCCCGTTCCAGTCGATACCCAGCAGCCCGTCCCCGGCGGGAAGAAAATGCGAGGAGAAAAATGCCGCCTGGGTTTTCACCGAAGCGCAGAGCAGGTAGATGAACGGGATCAGCGTGACCAGCGCGAACCCCAGCAGCACCGTATAGCTGGCCAGGTTGGCGACGCGGGCTGCTGTTTTGATTCCCATGGCCATGCCTATGCCTCCCTCGTCAGGCGGCGCTGGATGAGCGCCATGGTCATGAGAACCAGGGCCAGCGTCCAGCCGATGGCGCTGGCGTATCCCAGGTCTCCCACTTCAAAGCCGTACTGGTATAGGTACATCACCACGGTAAGACCCCGGTTTTCCGGACCGGGTCCGTTGAGCAGGATGAACGGAAGCTCGAAAAGCTGCATGCTGCCGATGATCGAAATCAGGGCGACAAAGCCAGCGACCGGCATGATCGCGGGCAGCGTCACATGGCGGAACCGCTGCCAGGCGTTGGCGCCGTCGACGTGAGCAGCTTCGACCAACGAGGTATCGACCGACTGAAGGGCCGCTAGAAAGTAGATCATATTGAAACCAACATACATCCACAGCGAGGCGATGATGAGGGCGGGCATAATGTAAAGCTGTAGCCAGGGGAACTCGGGAGGAAAGCCCGGAATCGTACGCTGCAGGAACGCATTGAGCAGCCCATCGCGCTCATGGAAGACCAGGGTGAACATCATCGCCACGAACACGATCCCGATGAGCGAAGGCGAAAAAAAGATCAGCCGGAAGAAGGCCCGCCCACGAATCTTCGGGCGATTCAAAAGAAGCGCCAGCCCGAGAGAAATCGGGAGCTGGACGAAAACCGATGCCGCGGTATAGACGAACGTGTTACCCATCGCCTTCCAGAACAGGGGGTCCTTCATGAGATCGGTAAAATTTTTAAGCCCGACAAATGTGCTCGTGGCGGGGCCAAAGGTCTGCTGGCCCGCCAGCCACACCGACTGCACGAGCGGGACCAGCATGAAGATCAGGAACAGGACAAGGAATGGGGCGATGAAAAAATACGGCGCCCAACGGGAATGGGTTTGGGAAAGCGACATCAGTTTTCCTCCCCGTGGTTCAGGAAAACATTCCGGTCGATCTGTTCCTGCACCAGCCTTTCCGCTTCGCCCAGAAGCTGCAAGGCTTTGGGTCGCAGCGCTTCTTTATCAAACACCTGCTCCTGCTTCGCATACGCCTTGAGCGCCATCGCTGCGTCGCCAACCTTGCTCATTGCCAGGGTGACGTAGGGGGAGGATGAACGCGCCGGCACGTTCGGCGCCTGCTCGATGTACAACATCCCGTTCGCCTGCCCACTCCAATAGGGATTGGGCTGCCGGTAGATGGGATCGACCCAGTATTCCTTGATGGGTGAAATGATGCCCGACACATTGAACAAGCCGTGGGCGAGTTCCCGCGAAAAGTAGAGATGCCGGGCAAATTTCCAGGCGGCTTCAAAATCGCTGCACCGCTTCGGAATCCCCAGCATCGTCCCCCCCATTACGCTGGTGCGCAGCCCGCCTGGCTCCCAGGCGGGAAGGGGCATCAGCTTCACCTTGCCGGAAAGCTGCCCGAGATCCTGCATCCACGCCCCGGTCAACCAGTCCGGCATCACACTGCACAGCACGGTGCCGTCAATCCGCATGCGGTTCCCCGCAGCATCGAACTCCGGCGCGTTCACCGCAATGCGTCCCGGACCGGTAGTCCAGCTTACGATCGTCGCGAGCACGCCCGCATTAACCTGCGTGCCTATCGTCAAGCGGTCGTCGGCATCGAACAAGCCCCCGCCGGCCTGCAGCATGAGCACACGGATAAGCTCGCTGTTGGTCTCCCAGAGATTCAGCAGGTAGCGGTCGGGATGGCCGTCGCCGTCCGCGTCCGTCATCAGCGGGCGCATAATCCGTACAAAATCATCCCAGGTGTCCAGCTCGGCAACGTCGATGCCGGCTGCCTCGACCAGGTCGGCGCGATAGGCCAGCAGTACGGGATGCACGTCATGCGGCAGGCCAAAGATCCGGCCCCGCGACGTCCACGGGCTGAATGCGGGACGGTTGATGCGGTCCATAAGCCCCTCTGCCTCGAGGCGCTCGGTCAGGTCGACAAAGCCCACGTCCTCCAGCGGGCCTTTGAAGGTCTGTGCGGCAATGTTCTGGTGGACCTCGACCAGATCCGGGACCGGCGTTCCGGACAGAAACCCGGACAGCAACCGTCGCTGCAGCGCGTCTCCGGAGATCAGCAGAATATTCACGCGCTGCGGTGGCGAAGACGCCTCCGCATTCCACGCCTCGGCGATGGGATTGTAGAGAGCGGCATGATTGCGGGAGAAGGTCCAGAACATCTGGCCCTCGGGCTTTTCAACCCGGGAGAAAACCAGCCCAATCGAGGAAAGCACCGCAACCAAGAGGATGACGATGGCGCCGGGAGAAAGCAGCGACATCCCTTCCCTCATGGTTGTTGCAAGGCGGTGCATCATCTGGCGTCATCCGCGGCAAGCACCAGCTCGCCAAGCTGAATTTTATCCGTACCGGGGTTCCAGTGCCATTCCGCCTTCACCTTTTCCTCCGGAGATATCCGGTCGTTGACGGCCACGGAAAAGCCTATGCGCTTACCGGGCACAGGCTCAACCGACACGGCCGACCAAGGAATGCTCGCGTGAATCGCGTACCCGGTTTCGGTTTCCACAATGGTCGGCGGAGGGATGTAGCGCTTCGAAAACCATTCCCATGCAGAGCCATCGCGCCCGTAGCCAATCTGCACATCGCGGGATTTGCCCCAAACCAGCCCGTCGCCATCCGGATCGATGAATACTTCGACACTGTCGTCCCTGTACATTTCAGCCGGAGAGGCGGGAAGGAAAGACGTGGTGTCTGGTATGGCCACCTTCACCAGCAGGGCCTCCTCGCTCCAGGAACAAGCGAACCGGAATGCTTCGCCGCTAGGGTGCATCACCTCGTTCCAGTCCTGCTGCATCGGCTCTCCGTTGCGGCGGGCGATGACGCGCGGCACCCGGTGCTCCTGTAGATTCCGCGAATGGACTCCAAGGTTCAGGATCGCGTTCTTTCCGCCGTGCTGCGGCTTCAAAAAATCGGGAAGCCGGGCTCTCCCCAGCCGCACCAACTCGCTTTGCTGAAAGTACCTTCGTATCGTCTGGTTTTCGAGGAAGTTGGCCAGCGACAGCAGAATCATCCCCTGATCAAGCACTAGAAAAGTGGACGACGTCTTCCCGGACTTTACGTCTACGCTATCGGAAAATCCAAAGTCCGGATGGCGAAGGCCCATGGCATCCAACCTTCGGAGATTCGCCAGCACTTCATCGGGAAAGTATTCCAGGGCCAGGACGCTCGCGTGCGGCGTCACAACCTCGTCCACCAGCTTTCCCCATCCCAGATAGGTGCCGTCCGGCGCTTCGCAGGCAGACCACCCCCAGACCGGAAGGCTCTGGTTTCGTGCATGCAGAATCTGAGCTAGGGCAAAGTTCGCGGCGGACTGGCCGAGAAGGCTTTCTCGCTCATCCAACCACAGGCCGTTAATAAACTGCATGAACAGTCCCCCTCCCTGCCAGCCAGGCTTCAGATAGCGGACATGGTAGCGCTCTTCCCAGCCGCGGTCCTGGTTGTTCCAGCAGGCAGCCGGGACTTTGCCGGAGGCCACGCCGCAGAATACCGCCAGGTGGGAGTCCGCCCCCAGAAGCGGGAGCGTCCAATCCGGATTGAACTTCTGGTCCGCCGTATTGTAGCCCCCGAGCAGCACCTCCCTCTCCGCATCGTAAAAGGCCGCCCAGTCCATGGCATTGAACACCGCCATAAACCGCTCCTTCTCCTCGGGAAAAGCCTCGGCTGCGGCGATCAGTCCACCGGCCATGTTGCCGCTGTCGAGTATAGATATCCAGGTGTCGTCGCCAGAGGGCTGGAGCGATTCGACATTGTTCCAGCTCTGCTGGAATCCCATCCAAGTCTTCAGTTTTTCGATGCTTCCCAATGACTGGCGCGCCCGGTGCAGCGCTTCCTCCGGGCTGATGAGTCCCATATCGCGGGCGGCGACGATGCAGCTCAGGTAAATGCCGATATTGCTGACCGAAGTATGCTTATGGCGGCCCGTGCTGTCGTAGGGCAACCCCGTTTCCGGGTGGGCCAAGTCGGCAATGCTGTTCCACGTCTGGCGCGCCAGCGTTCTCAGATAGCGCTCGTTTTCCTTGTCAATCGTCGAACCCGTGCCGACGAAGCCCGCGCGCCACATGGCATCCTGGATCTCGCTGTTCCGCATGAAGTACTCCCAGACAAACCCGCTGCGATAGTTCTCCGCCATCAGAAGCGTAATGCCCACGTCGATGCCAATCACGATATCCGAAACCCAGCCCGTGGCTGGATTGAAGGCGTCGGCAAACCCGTAAGGACCCCAGATGCGATCGCCGTAGCGCTCCTTCATATGGGTGAGGGTTTTGAGGCAGACTTCGGGCGTAAACGGCAGGCTGCCCGCAGCGGCGCAGGGCACCACGGTTCCGTCGATGGGAAAGCCGGTATCCTGGGGCGGGCCGCCCCAGGAGGCGTAGCCCGATGCGCTATCCGAGGAGGTCACGCCCCATAGCTCGGGACCGTAGTGCGGGAAGCGGTCGCGCTGGTCGATGATGAACTGCCGGTGGGCCAGGGTAGCCTGCACCGAGTTGTTCCAGTAGTTGGCCCAGGCATCGCGCTTGTTCCGGTAGTCGATCCATGCATGGGAGAACTGGTGCACAAACAGGGGCGGATGCTGAAGGAACGTGCGTCCGTCGTAGGTAACCACCGGTTCGCGTCGCCAGGCATGCCAGAGATCGGCGTCCACCGGATGGGTGGGCGAGCCAATGGCCAGCAGATCCATCAGGGTATGCTCGCTGAAGTGATCCCACCGCGCCTCGATGAAGCCGGACTCGGGCGCCCAGCCCATGGACAGCGTGCGCCCTCCATTGAGCATCCACGGCCAGTCGACCCGGGCGTACATCGCATCGGCCAGGACGGCGATTTCCGGGTTGTCGAAAAACTGCTTGGCGGTCAGCGCACCGCCCAGCAGCAGCGCGGTATCGATGGAAGAGGCCTCGCTGTTCCACACCCGCTTGCCGGTCTTCTTGTCGAGGAAGTGGTACACGAATCCCCGCTCGTGCTCGACCGACTCCAGGAGGAACCGCAAGGTCTTCAGCACCCGGCGCTCGGCCTCCTCCCGGTCCAGCCAGCCATATTCCGCGCCGATGCACAGGGCGGTGAGTCCGAATCCCATAGCCGCCGAACTGGCTACCTCCTGGGATTCCGAGCCATCCCGCTTCGCGCTATCCGACACGAGTCCGGTAAGCGGATCGGCGCATTCGACGAAGAACCGCAGGCTCCGCTTTTCCAGCTCCACAAGAAAGGCCGCATCATCCGGGCTCTCCTCGGAGACCGGCTCCGTAGCAGGTGCTGCAGGCCGGGAATGGTCGACCACCCCGCAGCCGGCAGCCGCCGCAAGCAGCACCGCCGCCAGCCCCCGGACCCGCCTGTCCCCGCGCACCCGATGCCTAGATGCCAACATCGACATATCCATACCCATGCTCCTTCCGGGTTGATTCTTCGGGAAATGATTCCACATTTAAACCTCCTTTTTCGAGCCTGACAATGTAAGCGCTTACATTTTTGCCTGATCAGATACGTATCTGATGCACTGGAGAACACCCATTTGGATTGCGGATTAGCCCTTGCGGCAGGAGCGGCGAAGGGCGGCCAGGAGGCCTGCCAGGCCCATACCGAAAAGTATTCCGGTGGTGGGCTCGGGAACGACGGTGGCCGAGAAATCGTCGAAAATGGGGAAGTTGGTGTCCGAGGGGACAGACTGCACGTGCACCACGCCCCGTACGCTGATCTTGGCGGTGTTCGCGGGCGCGGTCGCACTGAGCATGTACTGGGTGAACGGCTGGTCTGCATTCACCGGCGACGACTGCTGCTGCGAGCCTGAAATCAAGGTGTCCGTCCCATCCCAGAACTGTAGCTCCAGCCAAGCCAGGGTGCTGCCGTCGAAATTAACCGACCTGATCCAGGTGCTGACTTCCCACGACTGGCCCTCGACCGCAGCAAGCTCCTGCTGGAGGACATAAAATCCAAGCGTGGTGGTAGTGAACGCATCGAACACCGCCCCGCTGTCGCCGGAGGGCGAATGGTTGTCGGCCCCCGCCCCGATCCTGAAGCCCGCGGCTGCAGTCCAGTCGGAGAAATCGCCGGTTTCGAAATCCGGATTGAGAATCAGGTTCGCCTGAACATGAACCGCCGCAGCTAGAACGAGCGCCGCCGCTAGACCAGTCTTAAGTATGTTCATGATGTGTGCTCCAGTTGAATTGCCAGATTGCATACTTCGGTTAGGTCCGCACCTCGTAACGGGTCAGACGGTTCGCTGCGCCGACCGATGGCGCCTGCGGGCGGCAGCGATCAGGACGGAACCGCATAGCAGAAGCGCCATCGAAGAAGGTTCAGGCACAACGGCCTGGGCGGAGAAATCGTCGAAGATGGGGAAGTTGGTGTCCGAGGGGGCGGACTGCACCTGCACAACGCCCCGAACACTGATCTTGGCGGTATTCTCGGGGGCGGTCGCGCTCAAGGTGTATTGCGTAAACGGCTGGTCCGAATTCACCGGCCCGGACTGCACCTGCGAGCCCGGAATGAACGTATCCGTCCCATCCCAGAATTGCACCTCCAGCCAAGCCAGGGTGCTACCGTCAAAATTAACCGACCGGATCCAGGCGCTTACCTCCCACAACTGCCCCTCGACCGCCGCAAGTTCCTGGTGGAGGACGTAGAAGCCCAGGCCGGTATGGGTAAACGCATCGAACACCGCCCCGCTGTCGCCGGCAGGAGTATGGTTGTCGGCCCCTCCCCCGATGCGGAATCCCCCGGGCGCCGTCCACCCGGTAAAGTCGCCGGTTTCAAAGTCCGGATTGACCAGCGTGGCGCCCCTGCAGTCCAGCGACGCGAACGAACCGACTAGCGCACACACCAGTGTACTTTTTACGAACGCGTTCATCCTGTTCTCCTTCTTTGGTTTGCAACAACTACCCGCCGACACCCGCATCCACTGCCCGATCCACCCTGTTTCGGCATGTAACCGCTTACATTCGGATCAATTAAAATAGACGGCTTTATCGAGCCATCTTTTTAAATACTACTACCCTTCGGCTGATTTGAAAAGCTAATTTTACACGATTATTTAGGCGAGGCGGTCTACCCGGCCCGGCGATAGCGCTTATCTGTGCTCCACTCCGCAACTGGTGCGAACCACCAAATGGGTGGGGAATACCTGGTGGACGAGGCCCTCCTGTTTGCGAGTGATTGCATCGATCAGCAGGTCAGCCGCCGCCTTGCCCATCTCGTCCATCGGGGCGTGTACACTCGTCAGCCCGGCAAATTCGGCTGTCTCGGTGTCGTCGTACCCCACCACGGCGACATCGCCGGGAACCTTGTACCCATGAGACTGCAAAACCTTCATCACACCCAGGGCCATGGTGTCGTTGAGCGCGAACACGGCCTCGGGGGCTTTTCCGCTCGACGCCAGCCAGTTTTCCGCGATCTGCTCGCCCCCCTCCCGGCGGAACTTCCCGTCCAGCACCTCGGCATCGAATTTCAAGCCTGCGGCCGCATAGGCCCGCCGGCAGCCTTCCAACCGCTCCCGGCTGTCGTTCGAATCCTTCGGCCCGCGCACGATCCAAATCCGGCGGTATCCGTGAGCAAGCAGATGCCCCATCGCCGCCTCCGCGCCCCCGACGTTGTCCTGGGACACAACGTTGGCCGACACGTCGTCCGCACCCGCGCCGATGATCACGACCGGCATGGTCGATTCGCCGATGGCGCCCAGCGAACGGGGCTTGGGGTTCAGATTCAGCAGGATCAGGCCATCCACCCGCCCGCCCAGCAGGAAGCGCTCGACCAGCTCTTCCTCCTCCTTCGGGCTATGGGCGAAAGAGGTGAGCACCTGGAACCCCCGCCTGGACGCCTCCTGATCCAGCCCTTTCAGGACCTTGACAAAGAATCCGGTGTCGATGTCCGGGAACACCACTCCCAGGGTATCGGTCCGCTGCCGGGCCAGCGTGCGGGCCGCATGCGAGGGATGATACTTCAAGGCCTGCATCGCCGCGTAGACCTTCTCCCGAGTTCCGGGCACCACCAGCGGACTTCCATTGATCACCCGCGAAACGGTGGCCGTGGACACCCCGGCCATTCTAGAGACATCCTGAAGGGTAGCTTTCATGATCATGTAAGCGATTTCACGAACCTACTCGTCGGCCTAGAGATTTTCAAAGCATTTCCCGCAGCCGGGCTTCTTTCAGGGTTCCGCATCGGATCGGTCCCGTCCTCATGAGCGGTTGGGAAAGGGTGATGAGTGCGGCAAAGGGAGCCGGGCAGGGGCCGAAAGGATTGAGGGGTAATTAAGTTAGACTGCGCCCAGAGGCTGCGCCCATGCTTTCCGTGGGCCAGCCCCCCTTTTGCGCGGGGCAGTGGACGCCTGTTCCATCGTCGGGTAGACTGGCCCCATGCGGTCATCTCTCTACCAGGCCCATCCAAGGCGCTTCGACATCGTACTGCTGCTGGCCTTCAGGCCTCGCGCTGCTACTGACCAGCTATTGCATGCCCTTCATGCAGTCGCAGCGGTTCTACTTTTTTCGCGAGGAATACTCCCTGGCGACCAGCATCGGCAAGATGTACGAGGCTGGCTATGTGATGCTGGCCTCCATCATATTCCTGTTCTCCATCGTTTTCCCGGTGGGGAAGCTGTTCCTCCTACTAGGGATCTGGTTCATCCCGCTTCACACCGCAGCGCGCGACCGCATCGTACGCTGCATCGCCACCGCGGGAAAATGGTCGATGCTCGATGTCTTCATCGTCGCTATGCTGGTCCTTCTGATCACCGCCCGAACCGCGACCAAAGCCGAGCCCCTGGCCGGCCTGTATGTCTTCGCCTTCGCCATCCTGCTCTCCATGGGGCTCACCCAGTGGATCCAGCGGATGGCTCAGAAGCAGCCAGAGGTACCCTAAGCCGCGGCGCGCAGCGTAAACCTACCGATAGTCAAGACTCCCCATCCACCTTGCCACTTCGCTACCCTGCTGCCATCCTCCCTCCCTGTCGTGAAAATTCGATTCTCGGACCAACTCCCCACGCGGGGCGAAAAGGCTTTGCCTTAAAGACGGCGAACGCTAAGATGGCAACGGTTTCCGCCCTTTGCATCGTGTTTCGGCAGCGGGGGGGGATCCAAGGATGTTTACGACGAAGATTTCGACCGCCGGAGCGCAGCGGAGACTTACGAAGGTCAAGATCACGACAACGATCGCGACGAAGATTCTACCCTTTACCCCCCCCCACCCCCATCCCAGGCCCGCCATGCTGCCCCAATGGATCATCGAAAAGAAACGCGATAAGCAGGCGCTTAGCGAAGAGGAGATTCGCTTCTTCGTCAAGGGCTACACCGACGGGTCCATCCCCGACTACCAGATGGCCGCGCTGGCGATGGCGATCTACCTCAACGGCATGACCTTCGAGGAAACCGCCACCCTGACCGACGCCATGATGCGCTCGGGCGACCTCGTGGACACCTCCTCGATTTCGCTGCCCAAGGTGGACAAGCATTCCACCGGCGGCATCGGGGACAAGGTCTCCCTCGTGCTCGGACCCCTCGTCGCCTGCTGCGGGGTCGCCGTGCCGATGATCTCCGGACGTGGCCTCGGCATCACCGGAGGAACCCTCGACAAGCTCGAATCCATCCCCGGCTACCGCACCGACCTTAGCGACCGCGAATTCGTCGGCGTGGTCGAGAAGTGCGGCGTCTCGATCACCGGCCAGACCGGCCAGCTCGCCCCCGCCGACAAGAAGCTCTATGCCCTGCGCGACGTCACCGCCACAGTCCCCTCCATCCCCCTGATCGTCGCCAGCATCATGTCCAAGAAACTTGCCGAGGGGGTCGATGCCCTGGTCATGGATGTGAAGTGGGGCTCGGGGGCCTTCATGCAGACCTACAACCAGGCCCAGGACCTCGCCCAGAACCTGGTCGAGGTCGGACGCCGCATGGGCAAGGGCATGGCGGCGGTCATCACCGACATGAACCAGCCACTGGGCCACACCGCCGGCAATACCCTGGAGATTCTCGAAACCATAGACTGCCTCCGGGGCAAGGGCCCGGAAGACATCATGGAAGTGACCATGGCGCTCAGCGCCCACATGCTCATCCTGGCCGGCGTCGCCTCCGACGAGCTGAGCTGCCTCAAGCTGCTCCAGGAGAAACTGGACAGCGGTGCAGCATTGGAGAAGTTCGCCGAGATGGTGGCGCTCCACGGCGGCGACGCCTCGGTGATCGAGGATCCCGACAAACTCGAACGCGCTCCCTTGCAACGAACCCTAAAGGCCCCGCGGGCGGGCTACATCGCCAAGGTCGACGCCCAGGCCATAGGCCGGGCCTGCATCGTGCTGGGGGCGGGCCGCTCCCGTACCGACGATGCGGTGGACCCCCGGGTCGGCGCTTCCGATCTGGTGAAAATCTGCGACCGGGTCGAACGCGGCCAGACTATCGCCGTTCTTCACGGCGCTAGCGAAAAGGCACTCGACGAAGCCGCTGCCCTCGCCAGTAAAGCCTTCAAGATTACCGATGAGTCGGTCCTGCCTCCGGCGCTCATCCGCAACACCATCCTCCCAAGGAGCTAGCATGAACCAGGAAATCATGGAGCAGGCCGCGCGCGCCGTGCAGGAACGCTTCTCCGGCTGCATGCCGAAGGCCGGGCTCGTGCTCGGCTCTGGCTGGAGCGATGTCGTCGGCGGCTTCGAGGTGCATGCCGAACTCGACTACGACGCCATCCCCGGACTGGGCCGCACGTCGGTCGCCGGCCATGCCGGGCGCCTCGTCTGGGCCCGCACCGGAGGTTTCGACACGCTCATCTTCCAGGGCCGCCGGCATTTCTACGAGGGAGACGGATGGACCCCGGTCGTCCTTCCCATCTACGTGCTGCGCAAACTGGGTGCCGAAACCCTGCTGCTAACCAATGCCGCAGGCGGAGTGCGCAGCGACCTCGCCCCCGGCACCCTCATGGCCATTGCCGACCACATCAACCGTTTCCCCACCAATCCCCTGATCGGTCCGCACAAGACCTTCTGGGGTCCGCGCTTTCCCGACCTCTCCTGCGTCTACGACGCAGCGCTGCGGGCCAAATTGAAAGAGGCTGCGGCCGCGATCGGCGAAACACTGGCCGAGGGCGTGTATCTCGCCAGCACCGGCCCCGCCTACGAGACGCCCGCCGAGGTGCGCTCCTACCAGGTCCAGGGCGCGGACGCAGTCGGCATGTCCACCGTGAACGAAGCCATCATGGCTCACGCCGCCGGCCTTCGGGTCGCCGGCCTATCCTGCATCACCAACTGGGCAGCCGGAATCAGCCCCACACCGCTGACCCACGAGGAAGTCACCGAGACTACCCGCCACGCCATGCCCCGCATGCGCGCCTTCCTCCAAGCCTACTGGAAGCTGCTGGACTAACTCCTCCCCCGCCCGGGTGTTTTTTTTTGAGGCGGTCCCTTTTCAGAATCATCATGCCCTCCGAGCAAGCTCGAAGGGCGTGGGAATCGGCCGAGCCACATCAACCGCTCCTCCGCGTTCAGTGTGTAGCCCGCGCCCAACCGCTCCCCCGCGTTCAGCGTCTAGCCCGCGCCCAACCGCTCCTCCGG
>CBFGVE010000033.1:0-11981 GCA_965651915.1 uncultured bacterium | reverse complement strand
GCGTGCGAACCTGGCGGGTTCGTAGCGCGGCCGTCAGGCCGTGTCTTCGGGCGGCTGCGGGGAGGATAGCGCCTCACGGCGCCCCTACAAACGGAGGAGGGAGTCTTGCAGGCATTCCGAGGAGCGGGTGGGGAAGGCTGCCAATTTCGCTTGGGGGATGAGGGCAGTTTCCTTTACAACGGGGGCGAACTTTTAACCGAGCGAAAGGAGACCCCCATGAGTACACTTACTGGAAAAAAGGCGCCGGCGTTTTCCTTGCAGGGAAGCGATGGCAAGAAGCATTCGTTGGCGGACTACGCGGGGCGAACCCTGGTGCTGTATTTCTATCCGAAGGACGACACGCCGGGATGCACCAAGGAAGCTTGCGGCTTCCGCGATCTCCATGGCGACTATACCGCGCGCGATGTGGTGGTGTTGGGTGTCAGCGCCGACGACGAAGCATCCCACCAGGCCTTTATTGAAAAGTACCAGCTTCCGTTTGTCCTCCTCTCCGATCCGGACCGGAAAGTGATGAGGGCCTATGGCGCTTTCGGCAAGAAGATGATGTATGGCAAGGAGGTCGAAGGCGTGATTCGCTCCACCGTGGTGATCGGTCCGGATGGGAACGTGGTCAAGCACTGGGCCCGGGTGCCGAAGGCCGAAACCCATCCCGGGCAGGTGCTGGAGCAGATTGGATAGCGTACAGGATCAGGTTGCAGAGGCCGCTCCGCGAGCGGCAATGCGTCTCGCGGAGACGCCGCTACAGCGTTTGCCCGCGGCCTTCGAGCTTGCTCGGGGGCATGGCAAACCGGACTTCGGAACAGGCCCTCAAAAATCCGTTTGGGAGAGGGTGGTGCTTGCCGGGCTTCAGGCTTCGCTGTTCAGCAGGGTGTTGGCCTCGATGAGGACGCCGTCGGCGCCCGCGTCGGTGGCGGAGGCCTTGTTGTCCAGATTGAGGCCGCCGAAAGCGAAGGTCGGAGTGGCGAGGGTTTTCCGCATGCGGGCAAATACGGCGGGACCGAGTACGGGATAGGGGTTGTCGGCTACGGGTGAGGGGAAGAAGCCGCCGAGTAGAATGAACGAGGGGTTGAAAGCCTGGGCTCGGGCTAGCTCGGTATAGGAGTGGGCGGTGATGCCCAGGCAGAGGTTGGCTTGTGCGATGGCTTCCAGATTGGCGTCGTCCAGCTCCTGCTGGTCGAGCACGGTACCGAAGAGCCGGTGGTTGACCGCGGTCTGCCAGTCGTTGCGCATCAGCAGCCGGACGGGGGTTTCGAGGGTGGACTTGATCGTCGAGGCGATTTCGTCGTCGGCTACCTCGAACTCCGCCGAGGCAGGATCGAAGAGCAGGGCGGAATAGCCTTGCTCCCTCAGAGCCTTTAATTCGGCCGGGGTGGTGGCGGACACCAGCAGAAAGGGAGGCGCCTCGCCGAGGGCGCGGAAAGCAGGGGTGGTCAATCCGGCCTTCGATGAAGAAGTGAGGCGGGGGAGGCATCCACAGCGCTCTGGCCATGCGATGGCCTTGGTACTGAACTGGGCTCGTGTGGTTTTGCTGCCGCCAAAGGCCTGTTCCATGAAGGCCCGGGCGATTACTACGGCATCCAGCTCGTGGAAGCGGAGGGCCCGGGCGGCGGTGATAGCGGCGGAGAGCACTCCGGCGGCTGCGCTTGCTCGGGCCCCGTCGAGTTGCGGGCTGGTGAACCAAGCGTTCTGGGTTGAGCTGGCCCAGTAGTCTTGGGTGAGCGTCTCGTTTTGGTGGGCGTTGTGGATGAGCACCGCGTTGGGGCCCCGCTCCAGGATTTCGGCGGCTGCCGCTTCTACATCCGTTGGGGTGGGGGGGGCGTCCCATCCCAGCAGGATCCCGGCATCGCGCGGGCTCAACACCACGGTGTCGGCATAGGGCAGCAGGTAGTCGCGGAATTGCGCCCGGGCCGCGTCATCGGTTTCCGGGTCATCGGCAAAGCCGGGATGCATGACCAGCGGAATTTCCATTTCGCTAAGCTTCTCGTAGAGAAACTGAATGACTGTGGGCAGGGCGCAAGGGCCGAGCTTGACAGCGCTGGGTGCGAGGCGGTCGGACTGCGCCTTCCATTGGGCGCGGAAAGAGGAAAGCGATGTCCAGGTGGAACCTGATTCGGAAACTTCGAGCGTGGGAATGGCGGCGGCTTCGAGACCTAGGGCGCGTACCGTTGCCAGGTCGGCGTGGATTCCCGGGCCACCGGAGGCGTTCGAAGCGGAGAGCGTCCAGACCACCGGGGTCTCGTCGCCCAGCTCGTCCAGTTCAAGGGATTCGGCCCCGGAAACCTGAAGTCCAAGATTCTCGATGGCGTGTTCGATTTCGATGCGTTCGTCTCTATCCATGCCCCTCTTAAACACGCTGTCCTCACCCAAGTAAAGACATAACCCGCTGGTTGGACTATTGCGTGCGCGGGGTGACAAAAATGGCATTTCATCGCCACGAGTCGGACAAAATTGTTGCCCATTCGGTCGTTCCATCCGCTGCGGCGAGCGTGAAGTCCGGAAATCGAGCCCGGATCGCTCGAAATCGGGGGAATGTCCGCACTTGGTACGGCCCCTGCTGAAATCCGGGCAGGATATTGATTTGGTTGGCTCCGCGCCTAACGGGTGAGGGGCGGCCAATACGGGTCGGTGGAGCGGAGGAATTTACGGCCCCCTCCCTCCACCGGCCTACTTTTTTTGGATACATGGCGTCGCGGCACCGCTTTGCCATCGGGCCGGCTAGGTGTAGCCCAGCATGCGCAGGCCGAAGAGGATCCACAGGGGCATGGTGGCGAGGCTGATCAGGGCGGTGCTGAGCACAATGCCGAGAGCGGTCGAGGTGTCGCCCCCGTAGTGGCGGGCCAGCACGATGGGGAACACGGCTGAGGGCATGGCGGCCTCGATCACCAGCACCTGTTTCAGCTCGGTGGGCAGGGGAAGCGCCCAGGCGGTGGCCAGGAAGCACAGCGGAAGTACGCCGAGCCGTAGAAGGTTGGCGGCGGCTAGCATCAGAGGTTCGCGAACGCGTAACCTGGGACCGAGCAGATCGATGACCGATGCGCCGATCATGAGTATCGACAAGGGGATTGCGCAGGGGGCGAGGTTGGCGATGATGCCGGTCGCCAGTTCTGGCACATAGGCGTATGCGCCGCTGCGGGTGAGCAGTACGGCGACCACAACCGAGATGAACGGGGCATTGATCGCCCGCTTCCAGGCGTCCCTGCCGTAGCTTCCGGTTAGCACCAGGAGGCCGACGGTCCAGAGCGTGACTTCGACGCCGATCATCAGCAGAATGAGCTGGCTAAGCGCGGCGTCGTCGAATAGCGCCATGACAATGGGGATCGGGACGTAGCCATAATTGTACATCCCGGTGGTGAAGGTAAAGGTCCGGGCCTTGACCGGGTCGCCCTTGGCAAGCCGCTGGGCGAACAAGCTAGCCACACCAAAGCCCAGCAGCGTAGTTGCAGCACCGACGGCGGGCGCGAGCAGGAGCCCCTTCGCGGTGAGCAGGGCGGGGTTGCCCAGGAGCTTGTCGAGAAACAGGCAGGGGAGGAAGAAGTTGATGATCAGGCGGATGATGCTCTGATCGGCCTGGGCGCTCAGCCATCCCAGTCGGCGGACGACCGCGCCCAGCGCCATGATGCCAAAAACCTGGAGGACAATAACTAGCAGTGAGGCATAGGAGGGCATGACAGGATGCAGACTGAATTACCCGGAGAAAAATGGCAAGGGAGGATTTGTCTCGCCGGACTTCGCCCCTTAGTGTGACAGTCTAGGGTGACATACCGTGTGAATTGGCGCACAGGCTACGTCACAAATGAGACAATACGTCCCTACAAGAGTTTGTAGAACTATTTGTAAACTAAATGCATATGGTGAAATACGGAAAATTTGCACCGTGGCATGCCGCTTGCTTGGTAATCATGCATCCGATTAACTAGGAGTACGCGATGAATATGGACAAGCTTACCGTCAAGAGTCAGGAAGCACTGAACGAGGCCCGC
This sequence comes from uncultured bacterium, assembly GCA_965651915.1. Taxonomy (GTDB): domain Bacteria; phylum Verrucomicrobiota; class Kiritimatiellia; order CBFGVE01; family CBFGVE01; genus CBFGVE01. Next base: position 8,001 of record CBFGVE010000033.1, on the reverse strand, counting down.
CAGCTAGCCGAGCGCCGTAGGCACAGCGAGGTGGATGTAGAGCATCTGGCCGCGGCGCTCGTTTCTCAGGCCGAGGGGGTAATCAGCCCGTTGCTGGCCCGAATCGGGGTCCAGCCGTCGGGGTTGTCAGCCGAGATCGACCGTTTGCTGGAGCGCAGGGCGAGAGTCGAGGGGGCTGCGACCGAGCGTTATGTATCGCGCGCGCTCAAGGCGGTTTTGGACGAGGCCTTCGAGCAGGCCGAGAAACTTCAGGACGAGTATGTCAGCACCGAACATCTGCTCCTTGCCTGCGTTGGCTCGAAAGGCGGCGAGTTCGCCCGCGTCGCGGCCCGGCACGGACTCACGCCCGACGCGGTGCTCAAGGCCCTGGCAGTGGTACGCGGAAGCCAGCGCGTGACCGACGCGAATCCGGAGGACAAGTACGAGGCGCTAAAGAAATACGGGCGGGATCTGACCGAGGCGGCGCGCAAGGGCAAGCTGGACCCGGTGATTGGCCGCGACGACGAGATCCGCCGCGTGGTCCAGGTATTGTCGCGCCGCACCAAGAACAATCCGGTGCTGATCGGCGAGCCCGGCGTGGGCAAGACCGCCATCGCCGAGGGTCTCGCCCAGCGCATTGTCGCCGGGGATGTGCCCGAGGGCCTGAAGGACAAGCGGGTTGTTTCCATGGACATTGGTTCAATGCTTGCTGGGGCGAAGTACCGGGGCGAGTTCGAAGACCGGTTCAAGGCCTTCATCAAGGAGGTCATCGGCGCCGAAGGGCGCATTATCCTCTTCATCGACGAGCTGCATACCCTGGTGGGTGCGGGTGGCGCCGAGGGCGCGGTGGATGCGTCGAACATGATCAAGCCGCCGCTGGCCCGCGGCGAGCTGCGCTGTGTTGGCGCCACGACGCTCGACGAGTACCGCAAGTATGTGGAGAAGGATCCGGCGTTAGAGCGCCGGTTCCAGCCGGTGCAGGTCGGGGAACCCACGGTCGAGGACACCATCGCCATTCTGCGCGGCTTGCGCGAGCGCTACGAAGTGCATCACGGCGTCCGCATTCAGGATGCGGCCCTGGTCGCGGCGGCTACGTTGTCCAGCCGCTACATTAGCGATCGCTTTCTCCCCGACAAGGCCATCGATCTGGTCGACGAGGCCGCCAGCCGCCTGCGGATGGAGATCGACAGCATGCCGGTGGAGATCGACCAGGTGGAGCGCCGGCGGATGCAGCTTGAAATCGAACGCGAGGCTCTGAGAAAGGAAAAGGACGAAGCCTCGCGCGACCGCCTGGCCAAGCTCGAAGGTGAGCTGGCCGCACTTCGCGAGGAGATCAGCCGGATGAAGCTTCACTGGCAGCAGGAAAAAGACCTTATCGGTGAGATTCGAGGCTTCACCCAGGCGCTCGAACTGCTGCGTACCCAGGAGGAGGCGGCGAAGCGCGAGAACAACCTGGAGCGGGCTGCCGAAATTCTCTACGACAAGCTTCCCCGCACCGAGCGCCAGCTCGCCGAGGCCAAGCGCCGCCTCGACGAGTTCCAGAAGGATCTCAAGATGCTCAAGGAAGAGGTAGACGAGGAGGACATTGCCTCGGTCGTGGCGGCCTGGACGCATATCCCGGTGAGTCGTCTCATCGAGAGCGAGCGCAGCAAGCTGCTGTGCATGGAGGACCGCCTGCGCGAGCGGGTGGTGGGGCAGGAGGAGGCGGTGGTCGCGGTATCCAACGCGGTGCGCCGGGCGCGCTCGGGCCTGCAGGACGCGAACCGTCCGCTGGGTTCCTTCATTTTCCTCGGCCCCACCGGCGTAGGCAAGACCGAGCTGGCCCGGGCGCTGGCCGAGTTCCTGTTCGACGACGAGCACGCGATGGTGCGGATCGACATGTCCGAATTCATGGAGAAGCACGCGGTAAGCCGCCTGATCGGCGCGCCTCCGGGCTATGTCGGCTACGACGAGGGGGGCTACCTCACCGAGCACGTGCGGCGCAAGCCCTACACGGTCATCCTCTTCGACGAAATCGAAAAGGCCCACCCCGACGTGTTCAACGTGCTGCTGCAGATTCTCGACGACGGACGCCTCACCGATGGGCAGGGCCGCACGGTCAATTTCACCAACGCGATGGTCATCATGACGTCGAACATCGGCAGCCACATCATCCACGAGACGCTCATGGCCAATCCCGCAGCCCTGCCCGGCGACGCGGTGTACGCCGAAATGGAACGGCAGGTGCAGGAGGTGCTCCGGGGCCACTTCCGTCCCGAGTTTCTCAACCGGGTGGACGAGACCATCCTCTTCCACAGCCTGCGCCGGGACCATCTGGAGCGGATTGTGGAGATCCAGCTCGACCGGGTGCTCAAGCATCTCGCCGACCGCAAGATCCATCTCGAGCTAAGCCCCGAGGCCCGCCAGTTCCTCGCCCAGGAAGGCTACGACCCGGCCTTTGGCGCCCGCCCGCTCAAGCGGGTGATCCAGCGCCGGGTGGTCGATGCCCTGGCCCGGCAGATACTCGACGGCTCCCTGCGCGAAAACGACCACGTGATCGCCACGGTGGACCCGGATGGTGCCCCGGAGCTGGTTTTCAATCGGCAATAGCACATTTCCCTCTTGCCTATTGAATTGTATTAAGGCAGGAATTTTCGTCCGTGCTGGCCGGGAGTTCGTTTCAGCCCAGGCCCTAGGAGTACTGCCCGATGGATATGCCGATCGAACCGCCGAACATTGTCTACATTCTTGCCGACGACATGGGGTATGGCGACCTCTCCTGTCTGAATCCGGACTCGAAGATCCGCACGCCGAACCTCGATGCCCTCGCCGTCGGCGGCATGGTGTTCACCGACGCGCACTCCAGTTCGGCGGTCTGCACCCCTTCGCGCTACAACATCCTCACCGGCCGCTACAACTGGCGCTCCCGCCTGAAGCAGGGGGTGACGATGGGCTACGACCGCCCGGTTATTGAGGAAGGGCGCACCACGGTGGCCTCCTTCCTACGCGACCGCGGCTACTTCACCTCCTGTGTTGGCAAGTGGCACCTTGGCTGGAACTGGGCGAAGCAGGGTGACCAGGTCGATTATACCCAGCCGATCACCGGAGGACCGCTCGACGCGGGCTTCGACCACTTCTTCGGCATCGCCGCCTCGCTCGACATCCCTCCCTATGTCTATGTCGAAAACACCATGCCCACGGCTGTACCCGACCGTCAAAGCGAAGCGGTGACGAAGGGCATGCGTTTCATGCGTAGCGGTCCCATCGCGCCGGACTTCGCGCACGAGGATGTTCTGCCCCGGCTTACCCGGGAGGCGCTTGGCGTGATCGAGCGTAGCGCGAAGGCCGAGAAGCCCTTCTTCCTCTACTTCTCCCTGCCTGCACCGCATACCCCGATTCTTCCGCTTCCCGAGTTCCAGGGGAAATCCGGCACCAATCCCTACGGTGATTTCTGCCTCCAGGTGGACGACGTGGTGGGGCAGGTGGTCGCGGCGGTGGAACGCGCGGGACTTGCCGACAACACCCTGATTATTTTTACCTCCGACAACGGCTGCTCGCCGATGGCGGATATCCCCGGGCTCCAGGCGATGGGCCACTATCCGAGCTACGTGTTCCGCGGACAGAAGGCCGACATCTTCGATGGCGGACACCGCATCCCCCTCGTGATGCGCTGGCCCGCGCAGGTCGCGCCGGGGTCGGTAGCGCGCCAGACCGTGCTTTTGGGCGACCTGCTTGCCACCTGTGCGGAGATATTCGGCGAGCGGCTACCCGACGACGCGGGAGAGGACAGCGTGAGCAATCTGGCGGTCTGGAAGGGCGGCGCCGCCGACGCCTCCGTACGTGAAGCGACGATCCACCATTCCTTCGACGGCTCCTTCGCAATACGCCAGGGCAACTGGAAGCTGGTGATGTGCGCAGGTTCCGGCGGCTGGAGTGCTCCCCGCAACGGCGAGGAAAGCAAAGACCTCCCGGATATCCAGCTCTACGACATGCAGGCCGACGTGGGCGAGCGGCGCAATCAGGTAGCGGAGCATCCCGAGGTGGTGGAGTCGCTCAAAGCCCTGCTCAACCGCTACATCGAGAACGGCCGAAGCACCCCCGGCGCTCCCCAGCCCAACACCGGCCCCGCCTCCTGGAGAGAGCTGTGGTGGATGCGGTAGGGGCGAACAGCGGGCGCAACGAGGCCTGCGCCCATCCACTCTGGATAGCCTACTTGGTAGGGCGGTTGCGAACTTCCAGCAGGTGGTACCAGTCCTCGCGGGTATAGTCGAGGTCGAGCGCCTGCATCGAATCGCGGATGCGCTCGGCATTCATACTCCCCAGGATGGGCAGTATTCCCGAGGGATGGCGGAGAATCCACGCGAGGATCAGGGTGGTGGCCGAGCAACCGTAGCGCTTTGCCTGGGCGTCGATTTCCTGGTTGATCTCCTCCTGCTTCTCGGTGGTGAAGGTGTTGTGCCAGGCGGGATAGGCGACTCCGCCGAGGGGGCACCAGGCTTCGGGGGTGATGCGCTCGCGCATGCACTGGTCAAGCACGCCGTTCTCCAGTGGGGCGGTGAGATGGATGTTGAACTCGACCTGGTTCATGACCAGCGGCTGGTCGCAGAAGGCCTTGAGCAGGTCGACCTGCGAGGCGCTGAAGTTGCTCACGCCGAAGTAGCGGACCTTGCCCGCCTCGTGCAGGGAATCGAAGGCCGACGCCACCTCCTCGGGATCGCCGAGGTAGTCGGGGCGGTGGAGCAGAAGGATGTCGAGGGTTTCGATGCCAAGACGTTCGAGGCTGCCTTCGACCGCCCGCAAGATATGGTCGCGGGAAAAATCGAAGCGGGCGGGTGCCCCCTGATGGGGCGTATTGGCGGGGCGGATGCCGCACTTGCTGGTGAGGATGAGGCGGTCGCGTAGCCCGGGCTCCTCGCGAAGCACTTCGGCGAAGATGCGCTCGCACTCGCCGCCGCCATAGATGTCGGCATGGTCGAAATGATTGATCCCGCACTCGATAGCGGCGCGGACCGCCTGTTTGCCGCGTTCGCGAGCTTCCGGGCTGTTGTCGCCTCTAAGCCGCATGCAGCCGTGGACGATACGGCTTGATTTGAGGGGGGTGGTGCCGATGGCGGTGGTCTGCATGGATCCTCCTAGGGTTGGATAGGGGCGACCCGTGGAAGTTCGCACATTGGAACCCTGGCGTCGAACCCATATTTTCCGCTTGATTCGGAAAGAGGCGCTGGGGACACTGCGGCAACCCGGAGAACCCTGTTGACCCAACTTCTCAAAGGCTTGCTCATTTCTGGCTCTGCCGTGGCGGTGAACGTCATTCTCTCGGTCGTGAAGATCGCGGCGGGGATCATCGGCAACTCGGTCGCGCTGATCGCCGATGGCATCGAGTCCACCGCCGATGTGCTCTGCTCGCTGGTAGTGTACCACGGGCTGCGCATCTCCTCCCGCCCCCCGGATGCCAACCACCCCTACGGCCATGGTAAGGCGGAATCGCTCGCGGCGGTTATCGTGGCGCTCTTTCTGCTGGGTGCGGCGCTGCTCATCGCAGTCACCAGCATCCACGAAATTCTGCATCCCACCGGAGCGCCCGAGCCTTTTACCCTGGTCGTGCTTCTCGGGGTGATTCTCCTCAAAACAATTCTCTACCGGGTCGCCATGAAAACCGGCGAGGACTTGGGAAGCACCTCGCTCAAGGGCGACGCGTGGCACCACCAGTCCGACGCGATCACCTCGCTAATCGCCTTTGTCGGCATCAGCGTCGCCCTGATCGGTGGCGACCGCTACGCCTCGGCCGATGCCTATGCCGCGCTCGCTGCATGCCTGGTGATCGCCTGGAACGGAGTGCGGGTGCTGCGGCCGGCCCTGGACGAGGTGATGGATGCCGCGGCCCCCGATCATGTGGACGCCGAGGTCCGGCGCATCGCCGAGTCGGTTCCCGACGTCCTCCATGTGGAAAAATGCCGCATCAGAAAGAGCGGCCTCGGCCTCCTGATGGACCTGCACGTGAACGTGGATGGGGCGTTAAGCGTGGCCCGGGGCCATGAAATCGCCCACGAGGTGAAGGATAGGCTGATGGAATCGTGCATGCCTGTCCACGATGTCATAGTGCATATCGAGCCCGCTCCGCCAGCCATCTGAAGGACCGCGCTTTCTTTCCGGTAGCCGATTTTGCTGTTGTGATTGGAGCGCGTCCCCCTAGAATGCTGGCGCTATGCAAAGCATCCTCGACGTACTGCTCGACTCCAGCGGTTCGATCATGGCGCTGGTCGCCATTTTCGCCTACCAGATCGCCCAGCTCCGCATCAAGCCGCTCCCTTTCATTCCCCTCACGCTGTTCGGTCTCTACTTCCTCGCCAGCATTCTGCTGCCGCTGCTGGGGTTGTTGCCGGGCTTTGGCCGCGAACTGCGCTGGAGCGGGCTGATCCAGGCGGTGTTTCTTTCGTGGGCGGCAATCCGCCTGGCGGTGTATGTGTTTGTCGAAGGCCCCTACAAACTCACCCGTGGAATGCCACTTCCCCGGGTGACCCGCGATTTTCTGCTGCTGCTCTTCTTTGCTATCTCCGGCTTTGTCCTGCTGCGTACCGAAGGCCAGGTGAACCTCACCAGTCTGATCACCACATCGGCGGTGCTGACCATGGTGATCGGTCTGGCGGTACAGTCCACCCTGGGAAACTTCTTTGCCAGCCTCGCCATCCAGATGGAGCGCCCGTTCAGCGTGGGCGACTGGCTCGTGTTCAATGGCATCGAGGGCCGGGTGGTCAACATTTCCTGGAAGTCTACCTACCTGCTGACCCGGGACAACGCCCAGATCCACATCCCCAACAGCCAAATCGACGCCGGGGTCTACACGAACTACAGCCGGCCGGCCAACGGCATCCGCGCGAGCCTGCCCATCGGCGTGGAATACGGCGCATCGCCCGAGCGGCTTCGCTCCGCCGTCATGGAGGTGCTGGACCAAACCTCCCGGGTGCTTAAATCGCCTGCGCCCCAGATTCACCTGGTGGAGTACGGCGATTTCGCTATCACCTACCAGATCCGCTACTGGTTTGCCGACTATGCCGACGACGAGGCGCTGCGCGCCCAGATCTACAACCAGCTTTGGTATACCCTGCGCCGCCACAACATCAAGATCCCGTTCCCCATACGCGATGTGCAGCACGTCCACATCGAACGCCGGCACGAGGAGTCGGTCGAGCGGGAAGCGCGCGAGCGCCTGCCCGCCAAGCTGGGCCGGGTCTCCGTCCTTGCGCCGCTGACCGATTCCGAGCGCGGCCAGCTCGCAAGCCTTTCCCGGCTGGTCTACTTTGGAGCAGGCGAGGACGTGGTGCGCCAGGGCGAGGCGGGCAGCTCCATGTTTATCATCCTCGACGGAGCCTGCGAGGTGATGGGCGATTATGGGCGCGTCGCGTCGATCGAAGCCGGCGGCTACTTCGGCGAGATGTCGCTCCTCACCGGCGAGGGGCGAAGCGCCACTGTCCGGGCCACCTGCGACACCACCCTGCTGCAAGTCGATAAAAAGGCCTTCGCCGAAATATTGCAGGGTAACCCCGGCATCGTGGAGGAGCTTGGCCAGGTGCTGGCCGAGCGCCGGGCGAAGCTAAGCCAGCATGGCCAGCAGCAGCCGGGCGGCGACTCGCTGAACATCATTCGCCGCATCCGCGCCTTTTTCCATCTCTAGCGCTTCCTTAGCTGCAGTGCGCGGCCTCGACCTGGATGGAGATGCCGCCGCGGGCGTTGAAGTCCCCCTCAACCACCATTTCGCGGGGCCGGCAGGCCTTGACCAGGTCGTCGAGGATCAGGTTCACCACCTCCTCGTGAAACGCGCCGTGGTTCCGGTAGGAGAACAGATAGAGTTTTAGCGACTTGCTTTCGATGCAGCGCTGGTCGGGGCGGTAGCTAATCGTGATGTGGCCGAAGTCGGGCTGTCCGGTAATGGGGCAGAGCGCGGTGAACTCCGGACACTCGAAGGTGATCCAGTAATCCCGGGAGGGATGGGTGTTCTCGAAGGTTTCCAGCCGGGCTTTCCGGGGGTCCGTCGGGTAGCGCTGG
>CBFGVE010000032.1:0-12118 GCA_965651915.1 uncultured bacterium | reverse complement strand
CGAGCCGTTGAGCTGGGCGAGATTGCGGAGGACGTCCCTCCGGGCGATAGGCCATCCGAAGCGCATGCATTCCAGATCGATCCAGCTATAGCTCCTCCGCGCCGGGTCGTAGGGGTTCTGGACTAGAATATTTCCGGCCTTGGTATCGCCGTGGTAGACGCCCTGCCGGTAGAGGCCAAGCAGCAATTCGGCCAGTTCCTCCCCCACGCGCTCGCGCGCCTCAGCAGGTTGAAGATGGAGGCGCGGCTTGATCCAGTGGCGGACGGTGACGGCGTCGGGCACCCATTCCATCACCACGCTGCTGCGGTACGGGATGCCGCCGCTTAACTCTTCGAGATAGCCCAGCGGCTCGGGCGCGGGCAGGCCGAGGGCCTTCATCGCCATGCCGGCCAGGAAGGCCCGGCGTCCCCGGCTCATGCGCCCGAGGTAGCGGAGGCGCAGACCGGTCGTGGGGAGGTGGTAGGTCTTGATGAGCACTTCCCTTCCGTCGAGATCGGCGCGGTGCAGCTCGATGCGGCGGCCGGGTTTAACGATCTCGCCGGCGGCCCGGGCCGAGTCCAGCGCCTCGGCCAAGGACTGGGGGAGCCAGTGCCGGGGGGCGGGCTGCCACCACCCGGCGAGGACGCCCGACCGGGTGGGCTCCGCCACGCGGCAGGCCATGGACTGCCGCCAGACGGCACGGGTATGGTGGCGGGTGGCTAGGCTGGCGAGAGGCTGGCTCATGGGGTGAAAGGCGGTGGGATGCCAATCTAGACGAAACCCGCAAAAGCCGCACTGTAAAAAGTTAGGGAAAACGGGTTGACTTTAATGGCAATCGGGCTAGTATCCGCCACTCTTTACATCCGCGAGGGGGTTTTTGGGAATTCCCCGCCGAAAATTAGCCATCTGGAGTTTTGTCATGCCGAATATCAAGAGCGCCAAGAAGCAACTCAAGCAGAGCATCGCCCGCCGGGCGGCGAACATGCCGGTCCGCACCCGCGTCAAGTCCAGCCGCCGCGCCTTCATGGAATCGGTGGCCACCGCGAACACCGAGTTGTCCGACAGCGCCTACCGCACCTACTGCTCCGTGCTCGACAAGGCGGTGAAGAAGGGCGTGATCAAGAAGAACACCGCGGTCCGCCGCAAGGCCCGCGCTGCCCAGCGCGTCCGCAAGCAGGCTGCCGCAGCCACCGCGACCGCCAGCTAAGCAGGAACCAACCCCGCCCCTTCGAACCGCCCCGGCCTCACGGCCGAGGGCGGTTTTTTTTGGCCCGGATGCACCAACTCGCCGGAAGCGCGCGGCGAGGGGGGATTTTTTGGGAGAGGAACGCTTCGAGTGAGGGAGTCTTTCCGTCCACCGGGGCGAGCCCGGTGGGGCGGGTTTCGGGTCAGGCTTGTCTGGTGGGGCGGGGAGAACCGACAGCCAGGCTTGCAGGGTCGGTGGGGTAATGGGGTGGCCGGCGCGAAGCGCCGTTTTCCACCTTCGCCTTCGGGACGCCCGTGCACCCCTGCCCCGGGAGTCAGGGCGAATGGGGTGCTTACCAGGCTTCGACGCACTTGCGGACGACGTCGCGGGCGAAGTCGCTGGCGGCATCGGGCAGGTACTGGCGCTTGGCCGAGGTCATGTCGCCACCGAACGGGAAGTCGCTGTCGCCGTAGAGGTGGGGCGACTCGACAATCACCGTCTCGCGGTCGGGACGCAGGAGCATGAGCGATCCGGTCAGGGTGATGCGGTACTCGTTGGCCTGGGTGCGGGTTTCGCGGGTGTAGCTGAGGGGGGACAGCTCGAAGCGCTTGAGGGTCACGACGAGGATGGAGTCGGCCTCGTCCTCGTTGGCGATGCGGAGAGAGCCGTCGCGCTGGATCTGCTGGATGATGGCGCGGGTGATGTCGTTCTCAATTAGCGGTTCGCCCGACTCGTTGAGGATCGTGGGCACATGGACGGTCTTGATATCGCCGGGCAGCATGGATCCAAGACGGTAGCCCGCGCAGCTGGTCAGCAGCAGGCAGAGGGGCAGCAGGGCGAAGAGGGTCTTATTCAGCGATAGATGTTTCACGTTGCGGGGCCTCCGGAGAAATGCCGTTGTCTTCGTCGTTTGAGTTGGAATCCTTGCTGGCGCCAACCTCGGGGATCAGCGCCTCTATGCGGGTCCGGGCGATCGGGGCCCACTCGCTATCGGGAAAGCGTTTCGCAAAATCTTCGTAGGCGCGCAGGGCGGCAGCGGGCTTGCGGGCGATGCGGTCGTAGAAGCTGGCGCGCTCGAAGGCATGCCAGGCGCGGCGGGCAAGCAGGGCGTCGCGGTAGGCGAGCGCGGTAGGCATGTGCTCGGAGTTGCGGTACTCGCGCATGAAGAGCACGAGCGAGAGCCAGGCGTCCTCGACCAGCCGCTCGCTGTTGGGGCTTTCCTGCGAGAGGAGGTAGAGGCACTGGGTCTTCTGAAAGGCGGCGTGCTCGGCCCAGGGGGAGTCGGGATAGCGGGCGCGGGCGAGGTCGTAGGCGGGAATCGCCAGCTCGTAGTCCTTGTTGCGCTCGTGGGCGACCCCGATGAGGTACTGGGCCTCGGGGGCCTTCTCCCAGTGGGGTCCGTAGGACACGATGGTCTGGAAGATGGGGATAGCCCGCTCGGGGGCCTTGAAGCCGCCGAAGAAAAGCCGGGCCCGGCGGCCATCCAGCAGCTCGCGGCCCATGGCGTAGAGCTTCTCGAACACTTCCTGGTGGGGAAAGCCAGCGACGTACTCCTGCAGGAGGTACTCGTACTCTTCGACCGCCTGGGAAGTTTTGCCCTTCTCGTCGAGCATGCGGGCGTAGGCGAACTGCGCCTTGGGGGCCTCCGGCGAGGTCGGCCAGGTTTTCACCAGGGCCCGGTAGGCCCGGTTGGCGGCGCGACGGCGGCCATCGGCCTCCAGCTCCCGGGCATAGGCGAGCTGGGCGGTGGGGTTCTCGCGGGAGGGACGGATGAAGTAGCCGTAGGACGGCTTGATGCGGGTGGAATCCTCGCCGGCGGCGCTGCGCGTCGGTACGCCGGAGCGGGGTCCCGCCGTGGGGCCCGGGCCATACTGGGCGGCGGCGGGAAGGCTGAGCGCGAGAAGAAGAAAACCAATTGATATCTGGCGTGGGTGAAACATAGGCGTACAAGGTAGGGACGCCGGGGCTAGCGGTCAAGCGCAATAGAGGACGGGCGGAGGCCTTGGCTTCCTGCGGCTAGACCCGCCATTCAAGCGTGCGGATCTGGCGCGATCCCAGGGCGATGGCAACCGAGCCATCGTCCCGAATGGGGAGATCCTCTTCCGGCAGTTCCTCCAGACTGACCGCGCGCACCGCGCCCCAGGCAGTAGGCTGGCGATCCGGGAGCAGGTAGGACTGACGGATACGCTCGACCGGCGAGGCTGTGGCCTGCGGAGCGGCCTTTCCACCGTTCAAGCGGACGGTGGCCTCCACCGTTTCGCTGCCGGAGTTGAACAGCCGCACGATCCATCCCCCACCCCGCTCGCTCCTCTTCACCGCGCTGACCTGGATGGTATCCGGGCCAACCTCGAGAAAGCTGTGGCTCGGGCCGAGCGGTCCGCGACCCACCGGGCTGAGCTGGGCGGCGAGCAGGTCGAGATTGAAATCCTCGGCGGCCTGCCACAAGCCAGCCTACTCCCAGTCGCCGGCATGGGGCATCACGGCGTAGCGGAAGCAGTGCGGGCCGGGGCACTGCGAGCCCGGATCGAAGGCGCTGTAGTCGGACACTTTCCAGGTCTGCCAGATGTAGAGCGAAAAGCAGCGCAGGAGACTGAGGCTGACCGTGGCCTCGGCGTCGTCCTCGGCCTGGTAGGCCTTCAGCCCTTCGTTGAGCAAGGCGAGGCCGGCCGATCCGTCGCTGCGGTCCACAAAGGAATTCATCGGGTGCTCGTCCTGCGGGGCTTCGGCATAGGAATCCTTGTCGGGGAGGCTACAGAGGCGCTCGACCACATCGAAGGGCGTCTGCACCCGGACGTTCGGAACCTCGATGCCAGTTGGGAAGCAGACCTGCAGGTAGTGGTTGCGGGCCCTGTTCTCCAGCGCTGTTTCAATGGAGACCCAGCGCTCGCCCGCCGAAAGCCGGACGGTATTGACGATGCGCATCGGCACGGACTCGTCGCTTCGCCGGGCTCCATCCGCGCTCAGGCCGGCGGGTACCGACCAGTCGATTTCGACTCGGAAGGCGGCGCTCACCGGGCCGTCCTCGACCAGTGTGACGCGGGCCTTGGCGCCGCGCGAGGTCAGAGGCCGGTCGCCGGGCACGGTCACATGCTCCCAGGGATTTCCAGTCTCGGAGGTATCGCGGAAATAGCCGAGCTGGTTGTAGGAGCGTCCGGTGGCCTTGTGGGTGACCTGCAAGGTCCCGTTCGGATTCACCGAGACCGCTAGGTGCTCGTTCTCCATCGTGCTCGGGCCGGTGCAGAGCGAGGCGGGCGTCGAAGCCGGGGCGGTGCCGGGGGCGAGGCGGAAGACGCGGTAGCCGAAGCCCGGGACGCTGGGCCACTGCGCGCGGACCCGGTAGCGGTCGGACCGCAGGGTGGTCGGGACGTCGCCCTGGGGATTGAGCAGCCCGTAGTGCCCGGGCTGGACGCAGGTTTTCTGCATCGGTATCGCGGCGCCGCTTTCGTCGACCAGATCGAAGTCGCGGCTGGCCCAGCCCTCGGGCACATCGACCAGGCAGTCCTGCACGCGGGTGCGCACGGCGCTGTGGGGATTGAATACGACGACGGCCACGTCTTCCGGCGAGGAAGCGGAGAAATCGATGGCCCGGCAGACATCCAGCATCGCCTCCTCGACCACGCAGCGGGCGATTTCGTCGGACTGGCGGTAGCGGTAGAGCATGTCCTCGTGGATGATGTCGCGGCTACAGCCGCCGATACTGTCGTGTCCGTGGTTCTGGAGCAGCCAGTTGAAGGCGGTGCGAATGAAGCCCTCCGGATAGGGGGCGCCCACAAGGTGGGCGAACAGCGCCAGGGGCTCGGCATAGGCCATGAGATTTCGCTCGGCGCGGAAGTTGGCCTGTTTGATGTAGGTGCGGGCGGAGGTGACCCATCCCAGCAGCGGGCTGTAGGTTTTGTCGGAGGAGGGATGGCGCATCTCGCCGCGAAGCACCGGCAGATCGGGAGACGCGCTATCGAGCAGCCCCTGCTGAAACTGTTCAAGGGAGCTGTGGAAAACCTCGGCCTGGTCCTTCAATGCTTCGCGGCAGTCGCGGATCAACTGCGGCTCGCGGATGTCGGCAAAGGAGGCGTCGTGTCCGATGGACCAGAAGCGGTGGGGGGTCGTCCAGTCGCCGTCCTGCTCTTCGAGGGCCTGCCGGGCCTTGGCGGGAATCAACGCGTTGTGATAGCCGAAGGCCGGGTGCAGGTAGTCGTAGTCGCGGTCGCCGAAGGCGGGCGAGCACATACGCCAGGGGCCGTGGCCGTTGCTCCACCGCTCCTGTTTGTAGTCGGTATCCTCGACGCCCCAGAAGGCGGCGCGCTGGACGATGTAATAGATGTTGTAGCGGGGCCGGCGGCTAAGGCGCGAGGCCAGGATGCGGGTACCGTCTGGCCCCTCCCAGATAAACTCCGCGCGCGGGGCGACCCGGGTGTTGATGCCCCGATAGAATGCAGCGAACTCGATGCCGAAGCCCTTGTAGATCTGGGGCATCTGGGAGATCTGCCCCCAGGAAAACGGCGAGTAGCCGGTTTTGCTCACATGGCCGAACTCGGCCGCTATCCGGTGCCCGAGCAGAAGATTGCGGATGATGGCCTCGCCGCCCACGCAGTTCTCGTCGGGCAGGCAGAACCAAGGGCCCACAAACACGCGCCGTTCCTGGACAAGACGGGCAAACAGTTCCCGGCGCTCGGGCCGGATTTCGAGGTAGTCTTGAATGGGGACGGTCTGGGAATCGAGGTGGAAGGAATGGAACTCGGGATCCCGCTCCAGAATATCGAAAAGCTGGTCCAGCATGTACACCAGGCGGTGGCGGACCTTCTGCATGGAGAAGCGCCACTCCCGGTCCCAGTGGGTGTTCGACACCACGTGGCAGATTGGAAGGTCGGTTGGCAAAGACGTTTGCATGGCACGAACGAGGGTTGGATGGCGGCTTTTTACGACTGAAAGCGCCCACGGCGCCCGCAGATATATCAATATAAGAGCATTAATCAGGACACATTGCAAAACGTTATTTTATAAAATTTCCAGAACACCCTATTGACAAAGGAAGGCCTCTTTTGATTTAGTATTGCTATATCTACGTAGGAGACCTCCCGTGACCAGCCCTCAAGCCAGCGAGCTAAGCGATGAAGTTCTGATTCCAGGCATTGGCCCGGTTGGCCCCGGCTCGGGCATGCTGCGGCTGGAGGGCTGCAGCGACGGCTGGCACCGACCAGGCGAGCACGGGGTGCGCCACGTCCTCTCGACAGGCGACCACAAGGTCGAGTTCATCCTCTTCGACGGCCATGCCCTGGCCTACATCAACTCCTCCATGGGCTACCCCGCGTACTATCCCGTGCAGGAGATTCGGCTCGAGTCCCCAGTCGAGGCGGTACTCATGGACCTGGATGGCACGACCGTGCACAGCGAACCGTTCTGGATCTGGATCATCGAGCAGACGACCGCCAGCCTGCTGGGCAACCGTCGATTCACGCTGGAGGAGGCCGACATCCCCTTCGTCTCCGGCCACTCGGTCTCCGAGCACCTCGCCTACTGCATCCGGAAATACTGCCCCGGCAAATCGGTCGAGGAGGCGCGGCGCCACTATTTCGAGCACACCCACCGGGAACTCCGGGCGATTCTGGACGGGCACGGCCGCAAGGACGCCTTCGTCCCCACCCCCGGCGTCCGGGACTTCCTCCTCGACCTGAAATCGAGAGGCATCCGCATCGGCCTGGTCACCAGCGGGCTCTACGAAAAGGCCTGGCCGGAAATTGTTTCGGCCTTCGACACCATGGAGCTGGGCGATCCCGCCGAGTTCTACGACGCGATCGTCACCGCAGGCCATCCCCTGCGCAAGGGCGAGCCGGGTACGCTCGGCGAGCTGTCGCCCAAACCCCATCCCTGGCTCTACGCCGAAGTCGCCCGTGTTGGACTCGGCATCGAACCTGTCCGCCGCCACCACGTCGTCGGCATCGAAGACAGCGGAGCCGGCGTAGCCTCCATCGTACTGGCCGGCTTCGCCGCCTTCGGCATGGCCGGGGGCAACATAGTGGAGAGCGGAACCGCGCCGCTCTGCCTCTCTCTGAACGGCCGCTTCGACGACATCCTCCGCCGCATCGCCTAACGGAAGCCACCCCATGTCCGCACAAAACGCCACCAAACACCGCATCCATCTGCTGGCCAAAATTCCCGAAAAGGACCGCATCCCCTTCGGGCAGAAGGTGGCCTTCGCGCTAGGCTCGAACACCGAGTGGCTGTGCAGCGGCCTGGTCACCAGCACGCTATGGATGCCCTTTTTCAACATCGGCCTGGAAATCAGCCCCATCGTGCTCGGGCTCATCCTGATGATCATGCGGGCGTGGGACGCGATTTCCGATCCGCTGGTGGGCAACATCTCGGACAACATCCGCACGCCGTGGGGGCGGCGCAGGCCAATGATTTTCGTCGCCGCGTTCACCACCGCGGCGCTGTACCCACTGATCTGGAACTTTCCCGAGAGCGTCGCCAACGGAACGTCGTGGCTGGTGCATGTCGCGGACCATCTTCCGTTCCTCGACCCGAACCTAAGCAACCAGAACAAGGCCTCCTTCGTCTACCTCACCGCCATCGGCCTGCTCTACTTCACCAGCTTCACCTGCTGGTCCATGCCCTACTACGGAATGCAGCTCGAACTAACGCCGAACTACGACGAGCGCACCCGCCTCACGGTGGTGATGACGTTCGTGGGCAAGGTCACCTCCTTCTTCGCGGGCTGGGCCTTTGTCGCCATTGTTTTCGTTGGGACGCTGGCCAAGGGCGATCTGAGCGCGCTCGACGGGAAGCCCGAGTGGCTGCAGTCGTTTGCAGCATCGGCTCAGCCGTGGCTCGCGCGCATGGCAGGGGGCGCCGCCGACGACAAACCCATCGTGGCAGGCATGAAGGTGATGGGCTGGGTATTCGCGGGACTGATCATCCTCATGGGGACGATGCCCGCGCTGTTCGTCAAGGAGCGCTACTACGAGAAGGAAGCGAAGCGCCAGACGCGCGACCCCTTCTTCAAGAGCCTCAAGGAGTCGGCCCAATGCGCGCCGCTGTGGTCGCTGATCAGCATCTCGTTCTTCCTGGTCATGGGCTACGCGTCGATCGGCGGACTCGGACTCTACACGATCATCTACTACGTCTGCGGCGGCGACATGATCCAGGCCGGAATCATCACCGGGCTGAAAGGCTCGGTGCTCGCGGTGACCGGCATCCTGCTGCTGCCCTTCTTCACCTGGCTCGGGGAACGCTTCGACAAAAAACGCGCGGTGATGATGATGCTGGCCACCTGCATCCTCGGCCACCTGCTGAACTACTTCCTGATGACGCCCAACATGCCCTACCTGCTGATCGTCTCCGGCTTCTTCGAATCCTCGGCCATCGGCGCGGTCTGGCTCTTCCTGCCCTCGATGAAGGCGGATGTCGCCGACTGGGACGAGGAAAAGACCCATCGCCGCCGGGAGGGCTCGATCAACGCCTTCTACTCCTGGTTCATCAAGGCCTCGCTCACGCTGTCGATGGGGATTGGCGGCGTGGTGCTGCACTACTCCGGCTACGACGCCTCGCTGCCCATGCAGTCTGAAGAAGCGGTGAACCGGATGTTCCTGCTCTACCTCATCCTGCCCAGCGCCATCTGGGTCTTCGCCCTGGTTTCGGCCTGGTTCTACCCGCTAACCCGCGAACGCGCCCAGGAAATCCGCACCGAGCTGGAGGCCCGCCGCGGGTACGTATAGTGCCCTTGGCTTTCGGCCCGAAAACCGCCATACTCCAACCAGGACCCAGGAAAACCCCATGCCCACCTCCCACATCTGCGACCTCTGCATCTACGGCGCCACTTCGGGTGGCGTCGCCGCCGCTGTTGCGGCCGCACGCCTGGGACTCTCGGTCGTGCTGGTGGAGCCCACCCGCCACATCGGCGGCATGTCGAGCGCGGGGCTGGGCTGGACCGACGGCGGCCACCTCGACACGATAGGCGGCCTTGCCGCCCGCTTCTACTCCGAGGTGGGAGACCACTACCGGGCGCTTGGCGTGGGCGAGGACCAGTGCCGCAACGGCGGTGTGGGCTGGAGCCACGAGCCCCACGTGGCGGAGACCATCTTCCGGCGCTGGCTGGAAAAGGCCGGCATCGAACCGATGCTGGCCTGCCGGGTCGCCCGCGTTCAGCGCAACGGGCTGCGCATCCGATCCATCACGGTGGACCACGCCGAACCGGACCAGCGGGGGGCGCCGGCGGCCAAGCCCGACGAGCCCGGACATGCCCAGATCCAGGCCCGGGTCTTTGTCGACGCCTCCTACGAGGGCGACCTGCTCGCGCTGGCGGGCGTGTCCCATACCACGCGGCGAGAAGGCCGCGAGCAGTATGGCGAAGAGCTGGCGGGCATCGTCTACCACCACCACGAGGCCTACGACGGAACCCTCGTCCACCCTCCCGGCCTCGAAACCGCCCGGCTTGGCGTGGACCCCTACCGGGTGGAGGGCGATCCGACCAGCGGACTGCTGCCCTTCCTCGAAGAGCGCGAGCCTCCCGAACCCGGAGCGGCCGACGACGCGGTCCAGGCCTACAACTTCCGGCTCTGCCTGACGGCCAACCCGGAGAATTCCCTGCCCATCGAGCCGGTGGGCGCCTACGACCCGCAATGGTACGAGCTGCTCGGGCGCTGGCTGGAGAAGACCGCTGCGGCGGACGATCCCATACAGCCCGGACATTTCCACCACTTCGGGCTGAACCCCATGCGGGTCTTCAAGATCTCTCCCCTGCCCTTCGGCAAAAGCGACGTCAACAACGCCCACAATTTCTTGTCCAGCGACTTCGTCGGCCAGAACTACGCCTACCCCGAGGCGGACTGGGCCGAGCGCGCCCGAATCTGGAGAGCGCACGAGGACTACCAGCGCGGACTGCACTACTTCATGCGGACCGATTCCCGCGTACCGGTTTCGGTCCGGGAGGAGTGTCTCCGCTGGGGGCTGGCACGCGACGAGTTCGCCGATACCGGCCACTGGCCCTTCCAGCTCTACGTCCGCGAGAGCCGCCGCATGATCGGCGACCTCGTCATGACCCAGAACCATGTCAACCACAGCATCCCGATCGAGGACGGCGTGGGCATTGGCTCCTACTCCCTCGACTCGCACCTGTGCCGGCGCTTCGTACACCGGGGAGAGGTCTACAACGAGGGCGGATTCCTCTTCCGCAACGACCGCCGCGCCTACCCCATCTCCTATCAGGCCCTGCTGCCGAAGGCGTCGGAATGCGACAACCTCGCCTCGCTGTTCTGCCTGTCGGCGAGCCACGCAGCCTTCAGCACGCTGCGCATGGAACCCGTGCTGATGATCCTTGGGGAGTCGGTCGCGCACGCCGCGCATCTCGTACTGGAGCGGGGAGGCCCACTGGCGAGGGTGCCCTACCCTCACCTCCGCCGTCGCCTGGAGGACGCGGGCCAGCGGCTGATGTGACCCTGGCCGATCCCCAGCTAACGCCCTGCGCCGCGAGCAGGCTCTATGCCGCCTGCCACGGCAGCACGCGACAGCAGCGCCAGTCCCAGGAGCAGTAGCGCGGCGGCGGAGGGCTCGGGAATGGCCACGATCTGGGCCATGTTGATGAAGCCCCGGGATTCGCCGAACGAGCCAATCGCCGCCACATTAAGGTACTCGCCAGTCCCGACTGCAACCCGCAGCCGGACGTAGTTCTCGCCCTCCAGCCCATCCAGCACCCAGGCATCCTTCTGCGTAGACCCGGAGGTCAGATAGACCAGCTCGCCGTTGTTGGTATACGGGGCGACATCGAAGTTGCCGGCCAGGGCCGACACGCCCACCCGGAAGGTGTTGGTGTAGGCGGAAGAGGTGCTGGTGTTCCGGCCCACGAGATAGACGTCGTAGACTCCGGCGGCGAGCCCCCCGACCTGGAACCCAACGTACCGGGAACCGCTGCCATCGGAGAAGATGCCATCGGTGCCAACCGAAGTGCCACCGAAGATACCGGTGTTGATTTGCCCCCCCAGCGCACTCGACGAGAAGCTGCTGGCAAGATTGAGCGCGGTTGAGCCCGAGCTGGTCGTGTCGCCCACGTCCATGGTCACCCCGGTCGCCGCAGTCCCATCCGACCACACCATCCCCCCGGCGGTGAACTCGTCGGCCGAGGTGATCTTGTTCCAGTTGGTGCCAAGGAACAGGCCGTCTTCGGTGTGGTAGGGACTGTTCGTCATCGAGCCGCCGGCAACCGTGGTGGCGCCGAAATCAATCATCAGCACCAGATCGGCCCGCGCCGGGAGCGCGAAGGCGGCCAGGGCAAGAGCAAGCCATTTAGCGGTGCGCAGCATCATCGTGTCCTCCTCCGCCAGCGTCGTAGTAATCCATACGGATTACGCTACGCCACCGCGGTAGCGAGGTCAAGCGCCCAGACCGCCGCAGCCAGCTACCGCAATCCCAATTTCCGGGTGCGGAGCAATCCTAGTACGCCCCACCCAACCACCACGAAAACGACGGTGGTGGGTTCGGGCACAAAAATCTCGGCAATCTGAACCGAGTTCAGAAAGCCGCGCAGCTCGTTGCCGCTCCCGATGGAGGCCACGTTCATATACTGGCCAGCCTGGAGGTTGACCGTGAAGCGCACGTAGTGCACGCCCTCCACCCAGGCATCCGTGGAGGGATCGGTGGAGTTGATGTAGCTCAGGGTCTGCGTCTGCATGCCGGCGAAGGCGAAGTTGCCCGCAGCATTCGAGGTGCCGAAAAAGAAGGTGGGCGAATTGGAACCGCCCGTGCTGGTGTTCCGACCGGTAATGAGGATTTCGTAGAGCCCGGCGTCCATGCCCCCCAGCTGGAAGCCCACATAGCGCGACTGGCTGGAGGATGCGCTATAGATTCCGTCCTTCCCCGGGGAGCTATCGCTGTAAATGCCGGTGTTCACCGCGCCGCCAAGGCCGGAGCTAATCGGCGTACTTGACAAATCGAGCGAGGTCTCCCCGAAGCTGGTGGTGCGCC
>CBFGVE010000031.1:0-12150 GCA_965651915.1 uncultured bacterium | reverse complement strand
GCACCCGCAATCCATTTAGGGCGAGTGCGGAGCCTCGCAGTCCCTGGGATGGAATCGCGAGGCCCCTGAACGCAATTTCTCCCCGTTCGCGACAATTCGCCCCCCCCCCCTGCGAAGCGTCTGACAAGTCCGACCCGTCCGACGTGTCAGACTTGTCCAGCAGGCTGCGCACAAGACCCCCCATCCGGGAGCCGTTTCTGGCCGCAATTAAAAGTGAACCTCTTGCTTTCACCCACGTTCATATCCCGATACCCGCCGATTCCTCCTCCTCACGACCACGACAAGAACGGCGAGAAGTGAGGTAACGACCAGTAACTTTCCTATGAGCATCCACGATTCTAGGGTGATCTCCAACGCATAGGCTGCGCCCAGACACACCAACAAGTTCGCCACAAACAAAACCGGCAGCGCATAGTGCCCACGCAGATGCTGGTAGAATATCCATACCGCAAGCGGAACGTAAACCAGCCCAACCGCGTGCATAAAGGTAGCGACAAACAGGAAAATGGCATTGAGGCCCAACCCTGGTGCTGAGTAGCCCCAAACTAGACCGGTCGCGAGATAGCCAGACAGAAAATAGGAGCCCACGCCGAAGAGGGTCTGACGAGCCCCGCCTCCCATGACCTCCACCGGATCCAAATACACTCTCATGTGGCGAAGCCTCCGCTATTCTTCGTAGATCATCTTCTTCGTCATGCCGCCGTCGACCACGAAGTTCTGTCCGGTGATGAAGCCGGCCGCGTCGGATACCAGAAAGTCGACAAGCGCGGCGATGTCCTCTGGCCGCCCAACCCTGCCCGCCCAGTGCTGGGCCTGGTCTGCCTCGCTGTGCTGGGGAACCTTCTGCTGGCTCCTCGTCCGCCAAGCGCACGTTTCAATCCAGCCGGGCGAGATGCAGTTCACCCGCACCGCGCCGGACAAGCTGGCGGCGAGGGCATGGGTGAGCGCGAGCAACCCGCCCTTCGATGCGGCATAGGCCTCGCAGTGAGGTTCAGATTGCAGGGCCCGCGTGGAGGCGACGTTGATGATCGAGCCTTTTGTGGCCCGCAATGCGGGAGCGGCGTGCTGCGCCATGAGGAAGGCCCCGGTGAGGTTCACACCGATGACCCGGTTCCACTGGGCAAGTGGCAGATCGTCGAGAGAACCATGGCTAGCCTGGGCAATGGCCGCATTGTTGAGAAGCGCGTGGAGCGAGCCGAAGGACTCGAGCGCGCGCGCAACGGATTTCGGGGCCGTCGTCTCGTCGGCGACATCGCCATGAACAAAGCGTAGGCGTTCGCATCCATATTCGCCAAGTAGGTCCGCGCCAGCCTCGGCATCCGAATCGACCGCCACCACGTTCCATCCCCGCTGAATAAAGTGATTCGCGCAGCAGCGCCCAATACCTTGCGCCGCGCCCGTGATGAGGATCGTTCGTGGATCCGGTGTCATGGGCTTTCCCCCGGGGCCTTGGCCCGGATGATTCGGGACGTCACAGAAAGACCGCTGGGAATAAGGAACTCAACCGTCTGGACGCCCTTCCCAGTATCGAGGCGTACGCGAGCTGCCCGAGGGGAGCCTTCGTCCTTTTCGGTCCATTCTCTCTTCCATTCGCCATCGTTTTCCAGCTCGACAAGGAAAGCGCCAGCTTCGGCCAACACATTGCTGACAGCAGGCTGGGTGGCGCCGGGACCGCGGGCAGGCCGCGTGGACTGCAGCAGCCTTCTACGGCCCTTTGCATCCGAAGCCAGGCGCCATTCCACGGCAACAGGCTCCAGCCAGCGCAATGGATCAGATGTGTGCGAAAGGCCAGAACGCAAGGTGTAGAAGCGTAGCAGGGAGGATTCGTCCTCAAGTGAAAGCTGCCAGGCGGGGTCGTCGCCGATCACCTCCGGCAGGGCGCGAAAAAGATCGGCCTGCAAGGCGTCAAGGGCATCGTCCACCAAATCGGCTGAAGCAACGCGGGCATTCCGGCTGCCAAGGGTGTCCATCGCCACGCCGTAGAGCAGAAAGGCCGTGACCACAACAACGAGGCCTATGGCAAGCGCGGGAAGCAGCTCGACCAAGGAAAATCCCCGCGAGGCTGGCGTGACGCGTCGGCTCACCGGCAGCTCAGTTGGTCGTGACGAGCCGATAGAGCAGGAAGGCCACCAGGAGGAGGGCTGCCACCCCGACGAGCGAGATCAGAACGGTCCAGAGGTTGGGTCCCTTCTTCCGCTGGGCGAAGGGCGATATGCTGCTGAACGTGGGGGGGGCGGACACGGCGCCGACCTCCTCCTCAACATCGGTTGCGAGACCTCCCTTGCCCTGGTACTCGCCACCCACCTCGCTAGGCTCGGCATTGAAAACAAACTCCACCGAACCCACCTGGACGATGTCGCGTGGACGCAACCGGGATTCGGTGATGTCGCGCGAATTCACGCGGGTGCCATTGGTGGATCCCAGGTCGCGGAGCAGGAAGCCCTCCTCATCGCGAATGATCTCGCAGTGCCGTCCGGATACCGTCACGTTTTCTATCGGTATCGTGTTGTCGGCTGCACGACCAATAGAAACGCGCTCATCGGAAATTTCATAATGCTTGCCGCGAAATACGTCGGACATTCCGGTCAGAACAGCCATAAAAGTAACTCCTTCTCAATTTCTAAAGCGTTACACTAAGGACGGATCGGTGTCAACGTGGTTTGCGCAGGGGTCGGGAACGGTGCGCCAGCGTCGGTGAATCCAGATCCACTGGTCGGGCTGCTGGCGGATAACGTCCTCCAGAGCCTGGGTGTAAACCTGGGTAGCCCGCTGGATCGATTCAGGGCTGCGGTCGGTGGGAGGCGGGATGGGCGGAAGGCATCGGACAATGTGCCGTCCTCCGGGAAGGCGCAGCGGGAAGATGGGGACAACCGGGAGGCCCGTATGGGCCGAGAGCAGGGCAAGGCCCGGGGTGGTGCAGGCTGGACGTCCGAAAAAATCTACGAAAACCCCTTCCCGGCTGATCATGTTCTGGTCGAGGATGAAGGTGAGCACATGGCCCTGCTTGAGCGCCCTAAGGCAGGCCCGGAAACTATTGCGCGGAGGAAGGATGTGTAAACCGAACTGCTTTCGCGACGCGGTCACATAGTCGTTGATAGCCGCGTTCTTAATCGTTTTCGCGACGGTTGAGGCCTGGTAGCCTAACCGAGGCGCGACAGCGCAGATCATCTCCCAGTTGCCGAGGTGCCCGGTCAGCCCCAGTGCGCCGCGCCCCCCCTCCATGACCTGCTTCAAGTACTCTTCGCCCTCAATGTCTATCGTTTCGCGGATCTGCCGCTCGGTCATACCGCCCATGCGCAGAAACTCGACCATGTTCATGCCGAGGTTCGCGTACATCCGTCGCACGATTCCTTGGATTTCCCGATCCGATTTCTCGGGGAATACCCGGGTCAGCGCTTCGATAGCATCCGCACGGTGATAGCGGATGGCGCTGCCGTAGAGAAATCCTAGGCTGCGTCCCCATGCCATCGCCCAGGAGAGCGGCAGCACCGAGGCGAACCAGCAGAGGCAGCGGAGTAGATAAACCATGGGAGAATGTTCCTGGTGTCCTCGGTCTAGATCCGAGTGGGGGGCTGGATGCCGTGGGCACAGTGGGCATGGCAGATGGCGATGCCCAGCGCGTCGGCGGCATCCTCCTGCGGATCTTCGCCAAGTCCCAGCACACTGCGTACCATGCGGATCATCTGCGATTTATCCGCCGAGCCTACGCCCACGACCGCCTGCTTGACCCGCCGGGGCGGGTACTCATACACCGGAAGGCCCGCCTCCTCGCAGCAGGCGAGCACGACGCCCCGTGCCTGGCCGAGCACCATCGCGGTGTTGGGATTCTTCGCGAAGAAAATGCCTTCGACGGCGGCGACCCCAGGCTGGAATTCGGCGATCACCCGCCGCAGCTCGCGCTGGATGGAGGCGAGACATTCGGTATGGCGCAGCTTGGGCCCGTTTCGGATGCATCCGTGATACAGGGCGCTCAGGCGGCTGCCCGAGGACTCGACCACCCCGACGCCGCTGCAGCGCAGCGAGGTATCAATGCCGAGCACGCGGAGAGCCGGCCTGGACAGGCCTGCGGTCATCCGCCGATCTGTTCCATGAGGGCTTCGTCGATCTCGTAGTTGTGGTAGACGTTCTGCACGTCGTCGAGATCGTCAAGGGCATCCACGAACTTCACAAGCGAGCTGGCCTGATCGGCATCGGTCACTGCGATGTAGTTGTCGGGGATCATGGTAATCTCGGAATTCTCAATCGGGATGCCGGCCGCGTTCAGTGCCTCCACGATCGCCATGAACTCGGCGGGCTCGGTCATAATCTCGAACACCTCGCCCTCGTCGCTGAAGTCGTCGGCCCCGGCCTCGATCAGCGTTTCCATCAGCTTCTCCTCGTCCACCGCGTCGGACTTCACAATGATCAGGCCCCGGCGCTTGAAGGCATGGACCACGCTGCCGCTGCTGCCCATGCTGCCGTTGTATTTGCTAAACACAAAACGAACCTCGGAAGCGGTTCGGTTGCGGTTGTCGGTGAGGCACTCGATGATGAGGGCGACCCCGCCGGGAGCATAGCCCTCGTAGGTGATCTCCACATAGTTCGCGCCATCGACATCGCCAAGGCCCTTTTTGATCGCCCGCTCGATGTTGTCCGCCGGCATGTTCACCCCGCGCGCCTTCTGAATCAGCGCGCGCAGCGTGGGGTTGCCGGTAGGGTCGCCTCCGCCCATGCGGGCGGCGACCATCATCTCGCGGCCAATCTTGCCAAAGACCTTGCCCTTCTTCGCATCGGCAGCCGACTTCTTATGCTTGATATTCGCCCATTTGCTATGACCTGCCATATGTTGCTGTATGCTCCGTTTTTCGTGGGTTGGTTAAGCGGAAGTTCCGCACCGACCTAGTCCTCGTCCTTCACGTCGGCCATCGCCGCAGCGATGACCTTCTGGGCAACGTGCTGGGGAACCGTCTCGTAGCGGGAAAACTCCATTTCAAAATTGCCGCGCCCGCCGGTGATGCTGCGCAGCTCCGACGAGTACTTGAACAGCTCGGACTGGGGCACCTCGGCCTCGATTACCAGGTGGCCCTCCTCCGACCCCATTCCCAGAATCCGTCCGCGCTTGTGGTTGAGGTCACCGTTGATGTCTCCCATGAACTGCTCGGGAATCGTCACGGTGAGCCGCATGACGGGCTCCAGCAGAGTTGGCTTCGCCTTGGACAGCCCGTCGCGCAGGGCTCGGGAGGCAGCGATCTTGAAGGCCACTTCCGAGGAGTCCACATCGTGCGAGGATCCGTCGTACACCGTGACCTTCACCTTCTCCACCGGGTAGCGGGCAAGCGGACCTGCCTGCAAGCCCTCGACCAGTCCTTTATGCACCGCTGGAATGAAGTTGGTGGGGATGGTGCCGCCGACCACCGCGTTGGCGAACCAATCCTCCTCCCCATTTAGCAGCGGCTCCACGCGCAGGTACACCTCGGCATACTGCCCGCGTCCTCCCGACTGCTTCTTGTGCTTGTAGTGCCCCTCGCCCTTGCCGCCGATCGTCTCGCGGTACGCGACCTTGGGGGTGCTGAGTACAACTTCGACGTTGTTGCGGGCCTTCATCTGCTCCAGTGCCACCTCGATCTGCACATCGCCCATACCGCTGAAAATAAACTCGCGGGTCGCCTCGTCCCGGCGCAGGGTGAGCGTGGGATCCTCGTCGGTTATGCGGTGCAGCGCGGAGGACATTTTATCCTCGTCGCCCCGGGTCTTCGCCTCGATCGCATAGGACGCCACCGGGCGGGGAAACTCGATTGGCTTGAAGTGCAGGTGCTTCCCGGCGGCGCACAGCGTGTCGTTAAGCCGGGTGTTCTTCAGCTTGGGAACCGCGACGATGTCGCCAGGCACCGCCAGCTTGATCTCCTCCTGCTTGCGGCCGTTCACCAGAAACAGATGGCCGATGCGCTCCTTTTCTCCGTTGCGCGGGTTGACGAGGTCGGATTCTGCGCTGAGGGTGCCGCTAAATACTCGGATGAACGAGAGCTGGCCGGAGAAGGGGTCGTTGACGGTGCGCCAGACCAGGCCGGTAAACGGACCGTTGGGGTCGGCCACGATCTGGGTGCCCTGGTCGTCCTTGTGCGGACAGTCGAGCGGCGAAGGATAGAGCAGGCTGATGCCCTCGATGAGGTCGGCGATGCCCACGCCCGCCTTGGCCGAAACGGCGAACACCGGGATCAGGCTTCCGTCGCGCACCGCCCCGTGCAGACCGGCGGCGATTTCATCGGCGGTGAGCGGCTCGCCCGCGAGATACTTTTCAATGAGGGCGTCGTCGGTCTCGGCCGCGAACTCGACCAACTGCCCCTTGAGTTCGCGGGCCCGGTCGGCAATGTCGGCAGGAGGCGCCTCGGCCTCCAGTACGTTGATCACACGCGAGCGGTCCCGAACCGGAATGGTGACCGGCACGCACTTTGCGCCCCAGCGTTCCTGAATCGCGGTCAGTGTGCCCTCGTAGTCGGCGTTATCCTTGTCGATGCCCGCGATGACCACACCCCGGGGAAGATGGAGATCCTCGCAGCGCTTCCACG
This sequence comes from uncultured bacterium, assembly GCA_965651915.1. GTDB lineage: Bacteria > Verrucomicrobiota > Kiritimatiellia > CBFGVE01 > CBFGVE01 > CBFGVE01. The sequence continues at coordinate 5,605 of CBFGVE010000031.1, read as the reverse complement.
CCCGGCTGGTGCCCACCTGGATTCCCGAGGAGGCGTCGACCAGGATCATTCCGCTGTCCGCGACCGTGGTCGCGGCGATCATCTGCCCCACGAAGTCGGCATATCCAGGGGTGTCGATGGCGACGACCCCCACCCGCCGACCGCCCTGACTGGTGTGGATCGCCTCGAAGGGCTTGGCCCAGATCGAGATCTTGTGCTTCTTTTCCTCGTCATTGAAATCGGCGATGCTGGTCCCGTCCTCAGGGGAACCCTTACGCTCGGTCACCCCAAGCTTGAACATGATCGCGTCGAGCAGGGTGGTCTTACCGCAGCCGGTATGACCAAGCAGGGCGAAATTTCTCACATTTTCGACAGCCACATCCTTCATCGTATCTCCTTCGGAGGGTTGAGTCCGTGTTGTCCGCTGACAGGCGAATGACGAGACTCACCAATAGCAGGAAAGAGCGCGGGGCGGCAATGCTTTTCAAATCGGCGGGGCGGGTTCAGCCGTTGTCGTTGAAGAAGCACTCGCGGTGGATGCGGACCGGCGAAACGCCCCGCTCTTCGAGCCAGCTAGTAATCTCGAAGATCATGCTGTCGAGACCGCAGAGGTAGTAGTGGATCCCCTCCTCCACCGGCATGTCGTCGAGCAGCGCGGTGACCCGCCCGTGGTGCGCGCCGGGAACCTGCTCGCGCGAGACCGCGAGGCGCAGCGGGCAGCGGGCGCGGATCCAGTCCGCCTCCACCGCGTCGGCAAGGGTGCGCACGCCATAGAGGCAGAGGATGGGCGGATGCTCGGGCCGGCTGCGGAGGTAGGCAAGAAACGGCGCGATCCCGGTTCCGGTGGCGATGAAGACAGAAGATTCCGCAGGCTCGGCATGGCCGGGCCGGAACCAGCCGAAGGGCGGGCTGCGCATGACCCGGTCGCCGGGCTGACGGGTGGCCAGCCACTCGCTCAGCACACCGCCGGGCATCCGGCGAATCACGAAGCGCAGCAGTTCCTCGCCGGTTCCCGAGGCCATGCTGTAGGGACGCGACTGCTTGCCGTTCGCGTGGTAGAGCGCCACGCAGTCCCCCGCAGTAAACGTCATCCCATCCCGCTCGAAGCGAATCTCGAAGATGTCGGGACTGTGCCAGTGGATGGAGTGGACGGTAATGAAATCGCTCATCCCTTACTTCTTCCCCTTCTCCTTCCGCTTCGCGCTGTAGGTCAGCGGCGCGGCCTCGTCCAGGCGGGGGTGGCCGTCGCGCAGATCGTCGCGGGTAATGCCGGTTCCCCGGTTCATCCCGTTCATCTTCTCCAGCGCGGCGTAGAGACCGTGCACGCAGGCCAGCAGGTCGCCGGTGTGGCCAATCTCGGAAATGGTGTGCATGTTGCGGATGGGGAAGCCGACCGAGGTGCTGGCCGCGTCGCGGGCGGAAAGCACCGCCGCCATTGCATCCGTCCCGGTGTCCCGGCCCGAGGGGGACTTCTGAACCGGGATCCCCCGCTCCACCGAGGCCTGCTCGATGAGGGAATTGAGGTACTCGCTGGTGACCGAGCCGGTGCTCAGGGTGTAGCCCTTGCCCATCGCCAGTGGGGTGAAGCGCTTGTCGCCCACCCCGGGGGCGGAGGCGAAATCGTGGTCCACATCGATCGCCACCACCAGATCGGGATTGAGCACCCCGGTAAGCACGCGGCTGCCGAAACGTCCGATCTCCTCGTGGGTGGCGATGGCGAACTGGATGCGGATATTGCCCAGTCCGCCAGCCTCGCTCACCATGCGGGCCAGCTCGGCCACCACGAAACAGCCCAGGCCGTTGTCCAGATAGGCCCCATAGAAGGTGTCGGGGCTGAATCCCCGGCGGATCGAGCGCTTTAGGATGATGGAGTCGCCCGGGCGGATGCCGAGATCCTCGACCTGGCGCCGCCGGTCCTCGCCGTACATCTGCAGCTCCAGGTACAGCATCTCCGGGGTAATTCCCTTCACCCCCTTTTGGATTTCCGGGGAGGCAAAGTGAATCGCGCCGAGGGCCTCGACGGTGCCCCCATCGATCATCCGGTAGCGCCCGGGGTTGCGCGGGTCCTCGCTGAAGAGGGAAACCTCGTGGCCGATCAGGGTCACCGGGATGAACGAGTCGCTGTTGATCCAGATCTTGCCGTCGTCGCTGATACTGCGGACCTGGAGGCGGATCTTGTCGGCATGCCCGATGAACATCACCGAGCAGCGGTCGGTGTCGCCCGGGTGGGTGTCGAGTACGATACCCGCGTTCCCCTTGAACTGGTGGACCAGCCAGCCGGGCTGGACCAGCCCCTCGAAAAAGGGCTTGAGCACCCCGTAGGTCATTGCGCCTTCGAGGTTAATCGGGCTGGGGGCGTCTAGAATCGAGCGCAGAAAGGCGAACTGCTCCTCGGGCATGGGCTGGGTCCAGGGGGATTTTTGCTTGGGCATGGCGTCCTTTCTCGTTCAGGGAAAAATCGATACAGTTCCTACTCCATAGCCGGAGCGGGGCGGCGGGGCAAGCCGATGCAGAAAATAATGTGACTTTTTACTGGAAAAGCGTTTTACAAACGGTAGATTTGTTCGTATAGGTAAAACGTTTTAGCACATCTCTCTGGTTCACAAGGAATGGAGTCGTTATGAACGGTACCCGCCGCCCCGCCTGGTTCGCCCTGCCCCTCGCGCTACTCGCCCTTTCCGGCCTTTCGGCCCGGGGGGAGGTCATTCTGCAGTTCTTCGAGACCGAGTGGGACGAAATGTACCTGCGCCTTCCGGAGATGGCCGAGATTGGCTACGGCGGCATCTGGCACCCCTCGCCCGCCAAATCGCCCATTGCCGGTCCCTACCCCTATGCCGGCGGCGGCAATGTGGGCTACAGCCTGTTTGACCGGTTCGACCTTGGCCACGTCCCCCAGCGCGGCGACCTCGACACCCGATACGGCTCCCGCGGCTCCCTCCAGAAAATGGTCGATAGCGCCCACCGTTCCGGCCTGAAGATCTACCCCGACATCATCATGAACCACGCGGGCAACGGCCCGAATTTCTGGACCTATCCCGGCATGAAGCCCAACGACTTCCACGGCTGGTGGGATGGAGGCCAGCCCGGGGGCTTCAAGCGCGCCCCGCGCATGTCCAACTACGGCGAGGTGAACAACGGTTATGGCCGCACCTTCCAGGAGGAGCTGGTCAGCCTGATCGATATTGTCACCGAGCCCGACAACCGCTTCTCGACCGGTGCGCCTAACTACGCCACCCCAGACTCCTACATTCGCCAGCCCGGCGAGTACGACAACTATCCTTTCCAGAACCCCGGCGACCCCCTTCCCTCCGAACACCCCACCGAGTTCCTCGGGCGCTGGATCAACTGGCTGGGCTACCAGATGAACTACGACGGCGTCCGCCTCGACGCGCCCAAGCACGTCATCGCCGACTTCTTCGGCCAGCCCGGTTTCGGCTTCAACCATCAGATCCAGTTCAACTACAAGGACCGCCACGGCTTCAACAACTTCACCAACGTCGACCAGATGTACCAGAACGAGCTGCGCCGCCGCGACAGCGCCCTGATCTTCTCGGAGTTCTTCATCGGGTCCAAGGACGAGGTCGCCTACTGGCAGAACTACGGCGTGAAGATGCGCTACCTCGACTTCCCCCGCAAGAGCCAGCTCATCAAGCCCGCCTTCTCCGATGGCAACCTCGCCGCGCTCAGCTCCTTCGCCGGCTTCGATCCCGCCGAGGGCGTGATGTTCGCCCAGAGCCATGACGAGGGCCCTCCGGGCAAGCTCGAACTCGCCTATGCCTACATCCTCCTGCGCACCGGCGTTCCCATCGTCTACTTCACCGGCAACAACCTCGCCCAGTCCGATGTTGGCAACCGCACCTGGATGCTCACCGGCCACGGCGGCGCCCTAGGCGACTACAACCACGTCGCCATTCCCAACCTCGTCTACATCCACAACAATTTTGCCCGCGGCCGCGAGTGGGAGCGGTGGAGCGAGGGCGACTTCTACGCCTTCGAGCGCTACGACGACCTCAATGCCAGCACCACCCCCAACGAGGGAGAGGGCCTCCTCCTGGTCGCCCTTAACGACTCCGGCTGGGACCAGACCCGCACCGTGCAGACCGCCTTCCCGCCGCTCACCGTGCTGCACGACTATACCGGCAACGCCGGCACCATTACCGTGAACCACAGCGGACAGGCCACCGTCACCGTGCCCGGCATGAACGGACAGGGCTTCGTCGCCTACGCTCCCAAGAACGTGGACGGCGACGGCGAGGCGCTGCGCTTCGCCCACGGCGGAAACCCCGTCCCCCAGATGGACTGGATCGTTCCCGGCGGCAACCTCGCCGACGACAAGCCCCGCACCGTTCCGCGCATCACCAACGACACCGTTGAGATCAATGTGCACTTCACCACCACCCCCGTCGCCGACAGCGTAATGGTGAAGTGGGGCGAGGGCGAAGTGGTTTCGACCAACTTTTTCGATGCCGGCAACGGTATCGTCAGCGGCGGCTTCCACTCCGCGAACTACGTGGGTGATGGCCACTGGCGGCTGGTCGCCGATGTCTCCGGGCTCCCCGACGGCCTCCACGTCGTCCAGGGTCGCGTGTTCAACCAGCGCCCCGGCGGCCTGCCCGCCCTCTACCAGACCTTCAGCAAGGTGGTGTATCTCGACCGCTCCGGACCCGAAATTCAGTTCGCGAACCTCGACGAGGGCGAGACCGTGCGCGGCTCGCAGATGGTCGAGCTTGCCAACCCCGACAAGCTCGCCTACTACGTGGAATACAGCTTCGACGGCTCAAACTTCAATCCCGCCGACGAGGTCATGCGCGGACTCTGGCGCTTCGCCCTGCCCACTCTGGGCAACGGCGCCCAGACCCTCACCGTGCGCGCCCTCGAAGCCGACTGGGGCGACCCCCGCGCCATCATCAACACCTCCATCACCACCCGCGCCTTCAGCGTGGATACCACCGGACCCTCGGTGGCGATCAGCCATCCGAACCCCGGCGTACACGCGGTGGGCAATGAAATCCACGTTCCCTTCTTCACCACCACCGTCACGGTGCCCCCGGGCGTGAGCCAGGACCAGGTCAAGCTTTTCTGGGACGGCTACGAACTGCTCGGCCTCAGCGGAACCGGCACCGTCAACCACGTTTTCGACGGGCGGGTGTCCATAGGCGGCAACGAGCGTCGGCTCTGGGGCGCCTTTGTCAATGGCCCTCACGTCTTCGAAGCCGAGGTCGTGGTGGCTGGGGTCACAAACCGCACCGCCAAACGGGTCGTCTTCGACCTCTACGGCATCAATGCCCACGACTCCGATGGCGACGGCCGTCCCGACGACGTCGAGATGCCCAACTTCCTCAACGGAACCCACCGTCCCCCCAACACGCCGTGGCCCGGCGACAATTCCGGCGCGGGCAACCAGGACATGATCCCCAACTACGGGGAGTACTGGACCCGCCTCAACCCGATGAACCACGACACCACCTACAACAACACCTGGGATGGTGACGAGGACTGGAGCGGCGACGGATTCTCCAATCTCTGCAAGGTGCGCAAGGGCTACGAGCTTCACGCCGACCCCTTCCACTACGACATCTACAATCCAGGCAGCGTCCCTCCCGACTGCACCTACGCCGATGGCGGC
>CBFGVE010000030.1:0-12293 GCA_965651915.1 uncultured bacterium | reverse complement strand
TGCCGCCGAAGGTCACGGTGTTGTTGTCCGAGCCGCTCACCACGTCGAACTCCCCGGGGTTCACCCCGTAGACCTCGATCAGGGTCACGCTGTCCGGGGCCAGCGTCAAATTCACGTTCTCGAAGGTGAGGGTGCCGGGCGAGCTGCCGGGGGAGAGGAGCGAGCCCGCCGCCATCTGGAAGGTGCCCCCCGAGGTCCCGGAGACCGTCCCCGACCCGGTCAGCGACTGCCCGTCGCCGAGGCTGAAGGTCCCGCTGCCGGTGGTCTTGGCGTTGACGCTGAAGGTGGCGCCGCTGGCCACGCGGATCTCGGCGCTGTTGGCGAGGCTGCCGCCGGAGGCGAGCGCGAGGGTGCCGCTGTCGATCCGGGTCGTTCCAGTGTAGGTGTTCGCCGAGCCGAGGGTCAGGGTGCTCGAACCCGACTGCTGAAGGGTTCCGCTCCCCGAGACTGCGTTGTTCACCGTAAGCGCGTTGCTGCGGTTGAAGCGCAGGGTGCCGCCGTTGGCCACGTTTCCCGAGCCCAAGGCGCCAACGGTTCCGGCATTGCCAACCTGTAGCGTGGAGCCCGATTCGATCACCGTGCCGCCACTATAGGTGTTGTTCGCAGTGAACATGATCGTGCCGGGGCCGGCGGCCGTGAGCGTGTGAGCGCCCGACACCACCGAGCGGACGTTCATGGTCGCTCCGTTCGCCGCGCCAAGGCTGGCGTTGTCGGACAGGATGATGGAGGACGTCGCCCCGCCTAAGATCCGGCTGCCCCCGAGAACCCGCACCGCGCCGCCGCCGCCGATGCCCGATCCCTCGATCGTGAGCGTGCCTGAAGAGTAGTTGAAGGACGCAGTAGATCCCATGTGGATCGCCGCACCCGAACCCGCCACGACGTAGGAGTTCGCCGATCCGCCTCCACCGTTGGTGTCGTCGATCTGGAGCACACCCTGCTGGACGGTGAAGTTCTGGCCCGCGCCAAAGGTCCAGCCGCTGAGCCCGCCGTTGTTGGCCTGGAAGACCAGCGTGCCCCCGCCGGTCAGGACGAAGCTGCCCGCGGACTCCTGGGAAATCCGGCTGGTGATGGTGAGCGAGGAGCCCGAGGCGATGTTGAAGGTGTTGCCGCTCAGCCGCAGGCCGCCCAGCTCGCCGGTGACCACATCGCCATCGATCACGTGATGGCCCTGGCTGACCACGACGCTGGCGCCGTTGGTCAGGCTCAGGGTGCGGACGCCGTTACCGGCGATGTTGTTGATGGTGAAGGGGCTGGCGGTGTTGAAAACCAGGCCTGCCTGGGAGCGGGAGGCGGTCAGGCCAGCGGTGTAGCGGGTGGGCGTCCCGCTGAACTGGGCGATGTAGGCCATGCTCGGACTGATGTTCCAGTTGGCCACCGCCGCGAAGTTGGTGCTGCTGGCCCCCGTCCACGTCATAACGGTCTGCGCGCCCGCCTGCTCTGAGGCGGAAAGCGCGGCGGCCGTAGCGAGCGCCAGGACCCCGAGGCGGGCGCCCCGTCTATTGAGTGGCGTATGCATGGTTTTCTCCTTGCGTTCCAAAAGGGATGAGCCCCGGCGGAGCCGCAAGTGCAATTCACCAGGAAGGTTTGCGCCCTAGCCGATGGGCGATCAACTCTGCAACCAAGTGATACAGTTCATATCGCGAAATTTGGCAGCGCATCGCCCAGCCGCCGGGCGGGCGCGGTCCGGCCCGCGAGCCAGGTTCCCTCGACCAGGGTCTGGCGGGAATGGGCGGGTACGCCGAATTCCCGGCGGTTGAGCATATCGACCAGCACCTCCATGCCACAGGAACCAAGACGCTCGCCCCCCTGGTCAATCCCGGTGATGTACGGGGGATCGTCGGTCGTGCTCAGCGAGACAAATCCAAGCTCCTCGGGAATGGCTATGCCGGCTTCGATCAGGGCCGGAAAGTAGTGGTCGCCCTCGGTGATCACCGCATCGAGGCCCTGGCTGCGGACCCAGCCGGCGATGTCGTCGGGCCGGAGGCCATGCCGGGACAGGAAGGGCATGCGCTCGGCTTCGGGCCACTCCTGCTGGGCCGCGAAAGCCCCGCCCATCCAGTGATGCCCGGTGCGCTCGTCGGCGCTCAGGTCGAGCGCCAGACCGATCCGCCGGTAGCCGAGGGCACGGAGACGGTTCATGGCGACGTAGGCCCCGCGGAAATGCTGGTGGGCGACCACGTGGAGCTGCGGATTCTTGATCGAGAAGGTGAGTCTAACCGCGACGAAGTCGGAGAAATCGAAATCATCGAAGAAGGTGTTGGGGACCGGCATGGGGGGCAGCAGGAGGCCTTCGATTCCCCGGCCCTCGAGCTGGCGGGCCAGCGAGCCCTGCCGAGAATCACCCAGCTTCAGCGGGTGGTCCTCGATGCGGTAGCCTAGCTCGGTTCCGCGCTGCTCGGCGCCCGCCCGGAGGCGGTCCACAAAGGTGGGTCCGCAGGGGTTGGGCAAGTCCACGGGCGGAACCACCCAGGCCAGTGTGGCCTTGTAGCTCTGCACGCCGTTCAACTTCCGGTAGGCCGCGAGGCCGGACAGATAGGGGTCGGGGTGATAGCCCTCCTTGCGGGCCAGCTCCTGGATCTGCAGGCAGGTTTCCCGGGCCAGGTGCGGGTGGTTCTTGAGCGCCATCGAGACCGTCGACTGGGCGAGGCCAAGCCGCTCGGCTAACTGGCGCTGGGTAATTCTCGATGGCATGGTGCTGTCCTTTGAATGGGGTGAAGCCTGGCGATCAGGCGGGGTGAATTTCCCACCACGCCGCCAGCGTTCCGCCTCCCGTGAGCGCAAAACTACTGGTGGTGTGCTGGGAAATCCGGGAGCCTGTCTGGGCCAATCCCGGACCGGCGGAAAGTAGCGTCGCCTCCACGATGAGGGCGCGACCCGTTTTCAGGGTCGGTCGCGAAAAATGGTTGCGGTGCATATCGGCTCTCCTGGTCGGGTCAGGCGTACCCCCGGCGCACTCCGTTGGGAGGAACGTAATTAAATAATAACATTCATACTAATATCTGAATGATTAATAGCGAGCGCGAATGTATGTGATACAGTTCAAATTTAATAAAAAGCGTAATGATAATTTTTGATACGGAAATATGCGTGTACAAGAAAAGTATAAAATACCGCCATACAAGAATATTAATGGATATTTAAAAGCGGGCGTAGCCCATGCGCTTACGCAGTGGAGGGGAGGGAGCCCAGATGGAGACCCGGTCCTGCGGTCTTTCCGGAGGCGCTAGGCTTTCGCGGCGAGGACGCGGCGGGCGGATTCCACGGTGTTGAACAGCAGCATCGTGATGGTCATGGGGCCGACACCGCCCGGCACCGGGGTGATCGCCGACGCCTTTTCTTTCACTGCCTCGAAGTCCACATCGCCCACCAGGCGGTATCCGCGCGGGGCCGAGGCGTCCTCGACGCGGTTCACCCCCACGTCGATGACCACCGCGCCCTCTTTCACCATGTCGGCGGTGATGGTGTTCGCCCGGCCGGCCGCGGCGATGACGATATCGGCCTGGCGGGTGTGGTGGCCAAGATCCTTGGTACGGGTGTGGCAGAGGGTCACCGTCGCGTTGCCCAGCTCGCTCTTCTGGGTGAGCAGGTTGGCCAGCGGACGCCCCACGATGTTGCTGCGACCCACCACCACCGCGTGCGCCCCGGCGACCGGCGCACCCGACCGCTTGAGCATGTGCAGCACCCCGTGGGGCGTGCAGGGAATAAAGGCCGGCAGGCCAAGCTGCATCCGGCCCACGTTGACCGGATGGAAGCCGTCCACGTCCTTGTCGGGGTCGATCGCGTTGATGACCTCCAGCTCGATCTTCGAGTCGGGCAGCGGCAGTTGCACCAGGATGCCGTGGATGCGGGGGTCGGCGTTGAAGCGGCGGACCACGTCGAGTATCTGATCCCGGGTCGCGTCGGCCGGCAGCTTGACCTCCTCGGAATAGAGGCCGGCTGCGGCGCAGGCCTTCTCCTTGGCGGTCACGTAGGACCGCGAGGCGGGATCGTCGCCCACCAGCAGCACCCCGAGGCCGGGCTGGACGCCTGCCGCCGTGAGCTTGGCCGCCTCGGCCTTGATCTCGGCGCGCATTTCCTCCGCAATCTGTTTTCCGTCGAGAATCTTCGCTGGCATCGTGCAGGCCTCCGGGGGGTAAAGGGATGGATAGAAGCGGGCACCTTAGCCGCTCAGCCCGCCGGACACAAGTTCCAAGCCTTGGAACTAGCGAGACCGCCATTGTCCGAGCCTTGGAGATCGAGTAAGCGGGACGCTTGAGCGCCTGAAAAGTATCAGATTCAGCCGAGGCTCATTCGTGGGGCATAGGGCTTATCATGGAGCCATGCAGCACTCACCCATGAGCATCCAATCCCCAGTCCGCCGCCTCCTCTCCACTGCTGCGCGGAGGGGCTTGTTGACCCTTCTCGCGAGCCTGCTTCCCTTGGCCCCAGACGGGCGGGCGGATGCCAGCGAAGAAGTCGTCATGGAGGATGCGGATGCCTTCGGATGGCGAAGCGCGCTCTATCCCCAGAGCTGGACGCCTCCCGGACCGGACCGCTCCTTCTATACCGACAAGCTCATTCAAGACTTCAGCCGGGTGGGCTACCGGAACGGTACAGCGCCCCTGCCCGATGTGTCCGGTCCGGTCTACGACGTTGCCCAGCCCCCCTACAGTGCGGATCAAACCGGGACGACCGACAGCACCGCCGCCATCCAGGCCGCCATCGACGATGCCGCGGCGTCCGGTGGCGGCGTGGTGTACCTGCCCGCCGGAACCTATCTCGTGGCACCGCCGCCTGCGGCCAACCAGGCCTTGCTCATCGCGTCGAGCAACATCGTCCTCCGGGGCGCCGGCATCGGCAGCACCTTCATCTGCAACACCGAGACCAACATGCGGTCAAAGCAGGTGATTTCGGTGGCCGGCCCGGCCTCCGCGGCCTGGACCGCCGACCACGAGCCCTCCACCTTCATCTGCTACGATCTGCCCGGGCCTACGAGGGTCATTCCCGTGGAGAGCGCGGCACCCTTCGCGGTAGGAGACCGCATTATCATCCGGGCCGATGTGACCATGGCCTGGACGGCGGATCATGCGGAACCCGAATGGGAGGACTGGGCACCTACCTTTCACGGGTTTGCCTACCCCCGGAGGATTGTGGATATCGACCCGGACGGGAGAACCCTTTTCGTCGACATTCCCACCCGCTACGCACTGTTCACCCGCGACAACGCCCGCGTCCATCCCGCAGGCCCCGCCCTCTCCGAGGTGGGCCTCGAAGATTTCTCCATCGGCAACCTGCAACACAGCGGAAGCGGCACGTCCGAAGGCGACTACACGAACCCCGGCACTCTCGCCTACGATGTGCATGGATCCTTCCTGATCAGATTGATCTATGCGCGCGACTGCTGGGTGCGCCGCGTGTCTTCCTACCGACCTCCCCAGAACACGCTGGACACCCACATGCTGAGCAACGGCATCCTCCTAAGCAGAACCCATGCGACCACCCTCATCGACGTGAGCATGCAGGGAGTGCTGTACGGCGGCGGCGGCGGAAACGGATACCTGTTCCGCATGTCCAACGCCTCCGACAACCTGCTCACCCGCTGCGTGGGCAGCCGATCCCGCCATGGCTTCGCCTACACCCACTGGGCGAGCAGCGGCAATGTGATCCACCGCTCCACCGACCACGTCACGCAGTGGTCTTCTGCCGGCCCGGTTAGGGGTTCGGGCAGCGATCACCACATGCAGTTCAGCCACTCCAACCTCGCCGATGCCAACACGATGGACGACAGCTTCTTCGATGCCCGCTATCGTCCCTTTGGCACCGGCCCCAAGCACCGCATTTCCGCTGCGCACAGCATTTTCTGGAACACCACCGGGGAAGGCCCCCCCGAGCGGGGCGCCGTGGTGCGTTCGCAACAGGCCCGCTATGGCTATGTCATCGGCACCCAAGGGTCCCGGACAGCGGTCGACACCCTTGGATCGCTTGCCCAGACCAACCCCATCGATCACGTCGAAGGCGTGGGCGAGGCCCCGCAGCTCGTCCCCCAGTCGCTCTACGAGGACCAGCTTGCCCGCAACTCCTCGCAGGTGGAACTGCATGTGCTGCCCTACCAGGAAATCGACTTCTTTCGCAACGTCGTCGAGCTGGCCGCCTTCCTCGATATCCCCCTCTCGCTGGCCCACCTCGAAGACGACATCGAGGTAGTCTGGGACCTGATCGGCGGGCCTGGCGGAGCGGAGCTGAGCCCGCGCCCCAGCACCCGGCCCACCCTGACCGTTTCGGTCCCCGGCGTCTATGTACTGCGCGCAACGGTTTCCGGATCCGGGCTGCCTCCGGTGTCCGCCGTGTCGCGCGTACGCTTCCTGCCGCCGCCGATGTCCGGGCTGTCCGCGCAGCAGGTGGCATTCTCGCCCACCCATGACGCGCATGTGCATCTGGCGAGCCCTGCCACCAACTTCGGCTCCGAGCCGGACATGATGTTCAAGGCGCTGGGCAACGCCAACGAACGGCAGATCTTCCTGAAGTTCGACCTCAGCGCGGCAACCGGCGCCCTCCAGCGCGCCACCCTCCACTTCACCGAAACCGTCGTGGGCACCAACTACGCCGGACGCGTGCTGCGGGGCACCAGCAACAATTGGTCCGAAAACACCATCACCTATAACAGCCGCCCACCCGTGGACTCCAACGCGGTCGTGGCCACCTGGAGCAGCAGCCCCATCACTCAACCGCGCGCACGGGAGATCGATGTCACCTCCGCAGTTCAAACGGCGCTCAGCGGCGGGGGAGTGCTCACCCTCGCCATGCAGATCACCAGCCAGGCCAACGATGCGCCCACCATGCGTATCGCCTCCAAGGAGCACGCCACTTCCGCCTACCACCCCCGGGTGGTTCTCGAGATGGCGGTGGAGTCCAGGATCGCCTACAGCGTCTGGGCAGCCCAGCAGGGCCTGGCGGGGACCGACGCAGCGCCCGAGGCCGACCCCGCCGCAACCGGCTCACCCAACCTCGTCCGGTATCTCACCGGCGCCATCGACGGTGCCGAGGAGAGCGACTTCCTCATGCTTCAGCCGGGCCAGCCGCCCGCCCTGAATGTCGACCTCCCCTGGCGGCTCCTCGCCCGGGATCCCGGCCACGTCGTCGTCGAGCGCTCCACCGACCTCTCGGTCTGGCGGCTCGCGGGCCTGCGCGCGTGGCAGGCCACCGGACCGGAGGATGGACGGGTCCGCTTCTCCGCCCTTGAGTCCCGGCCCCCGGGCGAGGACTTCGAGTTCTTCCGCTTCCGGTATTTCTTCACGCCGGATGTGGACAACACCCTTCACGTCATCATCGGGCTCGGACAGTCCCTGATGGTGGGCTCGCAGTCAGCCGGCACTCTCGTCAGCACCGCCAGCCCGCGGCCCGCCGACGTGCTGATGTTCAACGCTGGCGTGAACAGCGATGTTCGCATGGGGCTCGTGACGAGCGGCGAGCCGCAGGCCACCCTGGATCCGGCCAGCCTAACCGGATTCCTGCCCCTGGTCGCCAAGGTAGGGCAGGGAGGAGGCAGCCGGGGAGAAACCGTCATGGAAGCGCTCGCCAACCACCTCGCGGCAGACGCGGAAGAGCGCGGCACCCGCTACCGAAGCCTGTCGCTCACCGCCGCCCACGGCGGCTCGTCCTACGCGGTCCTCAAAAAGGGCTCCCAGGTCTACAGCAACATGCTCGCGGCGCTGGGCCGGGCGAAGACGCTGGCCGAAGCCCAGGGATGGAAAATCGTGGTACCGGCCTGCCTGCTCAAGCACGGCGAGAGCGACTCGGACAACCCGAACTACCTCGCCGACCTGCTTGTGTGGCGCAGCGACGTCGATGCCGACGTCAAAGCCATCACCGGACAGTCGGAATCCGTCCACTTCATCATGGGGCAGCCCTCCACCCACCTTGGATCCACGCCTCACTCCGCGCTGGCCATGCTCGAGGCCCACAACACCAGCCCCTACCACCACCTGTCCGGTCCCGACTATCCCTTCGGCGAGGCCTATGCCAGCGATGAACTCCACATGACCGGGCTGGGCTACCACCTCATTGGCGAGCAGATGGCCCGCACGTGGAAGCAGCTTCTCGGCCCGGTTCCGGTGCCGCCGCGCATCACCCAGATCCTCTCCGCCTGCCGAACCGGGCTGGATGTGAAGCTCACCTACGAGGTGCCCGCACCGCCCCTGGTGTTCGACACCCTCACCGTTTCCGAGCGCGATGTAAAAGGCTTCCGCTACGCCGACCACGCCGGCGACATCGCCATCCTCTCCGCAACCATAACCGACCCCGGCATCGGCACGGGCCTCGGCGAGGTCACGCTCGAGCTGGCCACCCTGCCCAGCGGACAGCAGGAGCGCGTGCGCTACGCGCTGACACCCCAGACCAGTCCCCGCACGCCGATGGGCCGGGTCCGCGGAAACCTGCGCGACAGCGCTCCGGAGGTCAGCGCCATGGACGGGCGCCCGCTCTACAACTGGGCCGTGCACCAGCAAGTGACCGTGGAGCCATGCACATTCTAGACCACCACACGCCCGGTTAAGCCGACAGGACCAGGTCGGCGAGCATAGTGCTAGACAAGATTTCGACTCCCTGAACGGTCCGGCCATAGTACGACCCGAAATGGAGCCGATCGCTCGTCCAGAGATGAGTGCAGCGGGCTCCCACTGCGGCGGCAAGAATCGGCTGGTCCTTTTCGACCAAATCGATTCGGTCCAGCACCGCTATCTTGGTCGAGATGAAAACAAGCCGACGGAGATCATCCAGCCCGGCGAGGAGGTGTGGGCGTTTGCGCTCCAAATTCCGCCTAGCCTCCTCCCACGCATGCGGGCTAGTTACCAGTTCGTGACCGACAACTAGCATCTCCAAGAGGTTCCGGGTGGCACTGGATGCCTCACTCGCAGAAAAAAGTATGTTTGCGTCCAGAAAAACCCTCACCCGCGCTTCTCCCCCAGCCTACGCGAAAGCGCGGCGTCCGCTTCATCGAATTCCGCAATCCGCTCATCCGAATAATGTTCTATAGGAAAGGCAGCGGCAGGAAATAGGACAACCCCTCCTCCCTCTTCACTGGCCATGACAACTCCCCCTTTTTCTACGCCGAGGGACTTTCTTATGGCTTTAGGCAGAGTCATCGTGCCTCGATTGTTTATCTGAATTACTGTATTCATGAATTAACTATACTGCTTTTCCTGCATACGGTCAACGGGAGCTGCCTAAACTCCATACTCCATCCGCCGGTAGATCAAAGAGTAAGTAGGTGTAAGAGTATGGGAAATCTCCCCCCTCTCCGTTAACGGATCATTCCATACGCCTCGAGGGCCCGGTCGCGGGCTTGGGCGTGGTCCACGATGGGCCGGGGGTAGGTCGTCCCCAGCTCCACCCCGGCTCGGCGCAGGACCTCTTCCGGAGCCTCCCACGGGCGGTGGATCCAGGGGGCGGGAAGCCCGGCCAGCTCGGGCACGTAGCGGCGCACATAGGTCCCGTCCGGGTCAAAACGCTCGCCCTGGCTCGTGGGATTAAAGATGCGGAAGTAGGGGGCCGCATCGGCCCCGCAGCCCGCCGTCCACTGCCAGCCGAGCGTGTTGGAGGCGAGGTCGGCATCGACCAGGGTATCCCAGAACCAGTCGGCACCGCGCTGCCACGGCACCAGCAGGTCCTTGACCAGGAAGGACGCGGCAATCATGCGGACCCGGTTGTGCATCCACCCGGTATCCCACAGCTCCCGCATTCCTGCGTCGACTATAGGAAAACCGGTGAGGCCCCGCTGCCAGGCGCGCAGGCCGGCTTCGTCGTCGGCCCAGGGAAAGCGCTCGAACTCGGGTCGCAGCGGATGGCGGACGGTACGGGGAAAATGAAACAGCAGGTGGTGGGCGAACTCGCGCCAGCCCAGCTCGCGCAGATAGGTCTCGCTGCCCCGCACCGCGCCGGCTCCGCCGCCCCCCTCGCGCTCAGCCGAGACCGCGTGCCAGATCTCGCGGGGCCCAATCTCGCCGAAGTGCAGGTGGGGCGAAAGTCGCGAGGTGCCCGAGTCGCC
The DNA here is from genome assembly GCA_965651915.1 of uncultured bacterium. Lineage (GTDB taxonomy): Bacteria > Verrucomicrobiota > Kiritimatiellia > CBFGVE01 > CBFGVE01 > CBFGVE01. The sequence goes on along the minus strand of CBFGVE010000030.1, from coordinate 2,272 downwards.
GGGAACATCGCGGCCCTCGGCGTAGCCGCGCAGGGCCTCGTCGAGAAAACGCCCCAGCACGGCCTCCGCCCCGGCCCGGCCAGGCGTCCAGGCCGCCTCCAGGCCGGCATCCCAGCGGATGCGCGGCAGCAGGTTCCAGCTTGGGAGCGCATCGCTTCGGGGCCAGTTCGCAGGCGCGGCGAGACGATCGGGCTCGGCGGTGGGCTCGGAGGGCTCGGCCTTTGCCAGGCAGGTTTTCCAGAAGGGGGTGAAGACCTTGTAGGGGTCGCCGGTCCGGGTCTCGACCTCCCACGGCTCGAAGAGCAGGGCGCTGTTGAAGCTGCGCACCGCTACACCCCGCTCCTTGAGTACCTGCTTGATCCGGGTGTCCCGGGCGATAGCGGCGGGCTCGTAGCGGCGGTTCCAGAACAACGCGTCCGCGCCGGTTTCCCCGATGAGTCCGGCCAGCACCTCCTCGGCGCCCCCCCGGCGCAGCACGAGCCGCGAACCCAGGTCGCGGAGCTGCGCCCCAAGCGCGTCGAGGCTATGATGGAGCCACCAGCGTGAGGCCGCGCCCGGCGTTTCGCCGGCGAGGGCGTCGTCGAGGATGTAGAGGGGAATGACCGAGCGGCCGGTGGCGGCGGCCGCCGTCAGCGCGGGATTGTCGGCCAGGCGCAGGTCGAGCCGGAACCAGACGATGACAGGCGAGGCGTTGCTCACAGCGGCGCTCCGATCCGTTGCCGCTCCGGTACCCAGGCGGTCGTGCGGCCCGCCACGGTGCAGAAGGCGACAGTCTGCCCGGTGGCGACCGCCGCCCCCTTCTTTTTTCCCCAGCGGTGATGGAACAGCCACGAGGAGGGAAAACGGGTGTCGTCGGCGCCGACCTCGACCGCCCGCTCCACAATCCGGTGCAGGCAGCGGCGCAGCGAGGCCGTATCCTTCGGGGCCAGAGCCGAGGCGAGCGCCATCGGGGCGATCCCGGCCTGGTAGAGCACTTCGTCGGCAATCCAGTTGCCCACCCCGGCGGCGAAGCGCTGGTCGAGCAGCACCGCCTTGATGGGTGTATTGCGGCGGACAATCTCGGCATGGAACTCGGCCGGGGTCCGCGTCTCCAGCAGCGGGTCGAAACCCAGCCGTGCGATGGCGGGGTCGGCCAGGGGATCGGCGGACAGGCGGATGCGGCCCAGACGGCGCGGGTCGGTGAGCGCTAGGCGTAGACCGTCGCTGGTGGCCAGCTCCAGGCGGCACCAGCGGGGCGGGGCTTCGCCTGGGCCGGGAAAATGGAACCAGCCGGTCATGCCGAAGTGCAGGATCAGATGCGGGGCCTGGTCGAGGACCAGCCACTGGTACTTGCCCCGGCGACCGGTATCCACCACGCGTCGTCCGCGCAGGTGCCGGACCACGGCGTCGGCGGACTGGCGGTCGAACACAATGGGGTCCTCACCCGCCTGCGCCGACGCGATTCGCTTGCCGGCCAGGGCGGCATGGGCGAGGCGGCGCTGGGATTCGACTTCGGGAAGTTCGGGCATGCATCATGTTCGCCCAAGCGAGCGAAACCTTTCACGCCAACACGGCGAACGGAGGGCTTTAGACCACCGCCGGCGCATCGATGCCGAGCTGGCGGAGCAGTTTGCCCGCGCCAAACAGTCCGGACAGCGCCGCGCCCTCGGCGCGGGGGGCGCCGAAGCCGTCGCCCACCAGCAGCAGCGTCGGATAGCCCTGGGGAAACAGGTACATGCGGTGGTGCGGCGATCGCACAAAGGCGTGTTTCCAGATCCGGATCTCGCTGGCCAGCGGCGGACCGGAGACCCAGGGGGCCATTTCGCGCAGGAACAGTTCGGTTTGCTCCTCAGGGGATAGGGGCGGGTTGGCGTCGGTGAAATCGCAGCAGGCGTGGGCGGTGATGGCGGTGACTTCGGACAGACCCTTGACGCGGTTGTCGGACATCCAGAAAATACTGGGGAGCTGAACGTTGCCTCCGCCTGGCTCGGGCAAGCTCGAAGGGGCATCGAACGCGGCGAGAAAGGTTGTGCAGGCGGCGTAGCGGATGCGGGCGAGCATGGAGGCCTCGTCGGTGGCCAGCGCGATCCCGCTGCGCTGCAGCAGGTCCAGCGTCACCGGAACCGGCGGGGAGAGGACCAGCGCCTGGGAACGGCAGCGCAAGCCGGTGGCGCATTCTACGCTCCAGCACTCCCCGCAGTGGGCGATGGTCTCGACCCGCTGCCCGCACCGCACCGAAAGATCCCCGGCGAGCTGCACGAGCGGGGCGCACACCGGGCCTCGCCCAATGTAG
>CBFGVE010000029.1:0-12444 GCA_965651915.1 uncultured bacterium | reverse complement strand
GGACGCCTGCCGGCGGAGTAGGGTGTCGGGGCGGCACACTTAAACGCCACACTTCATCGCTTACCCTTAAGCGATCCCACTCCGCCACGAGGGTCGGGGGATGTGCGCGGTGTCGAGGGGGGTGTCGGGGCGGACACTTAAGCGCCACACTTCATCGCTTACCCGTAAGCGGTCCCCCTCCGCGTTGTGCCGGAGGGATTCGACCGTGTTGACCCTATTGACCTCGTTGACCTACGAGTCCACACAGAAATTTCCTTGTTCCACCCCAGCCCCTCGGCTACGTTCATGGCCCACTAGGAGTTCATCCGCGCGGACCGATCTAGCACCGCCGCGGCAACCAGGAGATTGTCATGGAAAAGCAGTGGTACTACACGATCGACCAGTCCGACCGCCAGGGCCCCGTGCCCGAAAGCGAACTCCGCAGCCTGATGGCCGCTGGCACCCTTAAGCCCAGCGACATGGTCTGGTCCGAAGGCATGGCCGACTGGGCCTCGGCCGGCAGCGCCCTCGGCGGCGCGGCGGTCGCCTCCGCCTCGCCCGCCCCGGCCGGCTCCGCTTCCGCCCCGGCTGGCCTTCCCGATGGCCTGCTTGGCTGGATGAACTTCGTGGGCATCGTGACCATCATCATGGGCGTGTTCAGCCTGTGCAACTTCCTCATCGGCATCTTCTTCATTCTGGCCGGCGTCTCCCTGCTCGGCGCGCGCACCGCCCTGCTCAACGTGCCGCGCGTGGACCCCAGCCTGGCGGTCTTCTTCGACAAGCTGCGCGGCTTCTTCAAGATGACCGGTATTTTCTACATCATCGCCATCGTGCTCTACATCGTGATAATCGTCGCATATTTCGGCTTCTTCGCCGTAATGATGTCCCAAATGTCGGGCATGTAACCGCTGTGTTCATCCATCCTATACGCGTAGGCCTGGGCGACACCGATGCGGCGGGGATCCTGTTCTTCCCCAGCCTGCAGCGAATGGCCCAGACCGTTTTCGAAACCTGGCTGGAGGAGCACGGCTACTCGCTGCGCGCGATCTTCGAGTCGGGCGAGTGGCTCTGCCCGGTGGTGCATGCCGAGAGCGACTTCATGAAGCCGCTGCGGGTGGGCGACCACCTCGGCGTCCACCTCGGCGTCGCCCAGATCGGCCGCAGCTCCTTCGCCACCGAGTACCGCTTCGAGCGCGGGGGCGAAACCGCCGCCACCGTCCGCCTCGTACACGTAGTGATCGACCGCCGCTCCCACACCGCCACCCCCATCCCCGACGAATTCCGCAAACTGCTGGAAGGGGATATCGCGGGCCATTGATCTTTTGCACATCATTCTGTACGCTGCCGTACAGAAATGAGGTGAGGAATGACTAGCGTCACGCTAACCGAATTCAGAAGCAATGCGTCCGGACTGCTCGACCGGGTAGAACTGGGCGAGACGCTCGTAGTACTCCGTCATGGCAAACCCATCGCTGAAGTGATTCCTGTGTCTCAGGCCGACCGAACAAGACCGTCCTGGAAGTCGCCGGCCCTGCGCCTGACTAGCAAAGGGCGGGGTCTATCCCTTGCCATCCTGGCTGAGCGGGACCATGAAGCTCTTCTGTGATTCCTCGTCCTTCGCGAAGCGATTCGTGGACGAATCCGGAAGCGAGGCCGTCGAAGCGCTCCTAGCCCAAGCCTCGGACCTAGGCTGGTCGTCCATTTGCGTGCCGGAAATCATTTCGGCACTGAATAGACGGCTTCGTGAACGCTCTCTCACTTCGGCCCAGTACCAGCAGGCGAAGCGACACCTGCTCGATGACGTGCGGGACGCCGACATTGTGGAGCTAACCCCCTCCGTCGTCCTGTCCGCCGTACGCATCCTAGAGCACAGTCCGGTGCGCGCCATGGACGCCCTCCACGTCGCCTGCGCCTTGGAATGGGGCGCGGACCTGTTCGCTTCGGCCGACACCCGACAGATCACTGCAGCCCGTAGGGCCGGCCTGCCAACCCGAAGACTTTAACGACTATCGTCCCATGAACCTCGCCCCGCCCAACGCCCCGCCCCTCCTGCTCACCTACTGCATGAACATCCATCCCGGCGAGGGCTGGCAGGACCAGCTCGACGCCGCGCGGGGCTGCGCCGTCGGACTCCGAAAAGCGCTTTGCCCCGGCAAGCCCTTTGGACTCGGGCTCCGTTTCAGCGCCAAAGCAGTTGGCGAGCTGCGGTCCCTTCCCGGACAACCCGAGGCCTTCCGCAGCGAGATGGAGGCGCTGGGCCTCTTCGCCTTCACCCTGAATGGCTTTCCCTACGGCGCCTTCCACGGAACAGCGGTCAAGGAGCGGGTCTACGCTCCCGACTGGCGGACCGTCGAGCGGCTCGACTACACCCGCCAGCTCGCCGACCTGCTCGCTGCGCTGCTTCCCGAGAACGAACCCGGCAGCATCAGCACCGTGCCCGGCTCCTACAAGCCCTGGATCGAGAAAGGGGCGGACGAGGACCGCATGGCCGAGCTGCTCGCCGAGGCCGTCGCCCACCTAGTCCGCCTGCGCGGGGAAACCGGACGCGACATCAGCCTGGGGCTCGAGCCCGAGCCCGAATGCTACCTAGAAACCACGCCCGAGACCCTTCGCTTCTTCAAGGATCTCCTCTGGCGCAAGGGGGCTCAACACTTGGCACGACTTTCGGGAACAAGCCTCAAACGCGCCGAGGAAGCGATGCGCCACCACCTCGGCGTCTGCCTCGACACCTGCCACACCCTCATCCAGTTCGAAGATCCTGCCGAGGCGCTGGACACCTATAGGCGGGAAGGCCTCCGGATTTCCAAGATCCAGCTCAGTGCAGCCCTCGCCGCACCCAACACCTCGGAGGCCCGCGAAGCCCTCCGCGCCTTCGACGAGCCAGTGTACTTCCACCAGGTAAAGGCCCGACGACCCACCGGCACGGTGAAAGGCTGGACCGACCTTGGCCAGGCGCTAGCCGAGCTCCCCTCGCTGCCCGCCGCGACCGACCTGCGCGTTCACTTCCACGTACCCCTGTTCTGGCCCGGCGGGGATGTGCTGCGCAGCACCGCCGACGGCCTCTCCGCCAGCTTTTTCGGACAGCTTCAGGACGGAATCTGCCCCCACCTCGAAATCGAGACCTACACCTTCGGCGTGCTCCCCCCGTCGCTCCGGCAGCCCAGCCTCGAAGCAAGCATCCTCCGCGAATACCGCTGGGTGCTGGAACGCTTCGCGCCCCCTCCACCCGGCTAAACCGCGAAAACACCCCCCAAAAAACGCCTGCAAGGGCCATTTTGGGGGCTAATTTTTAAGCATCTGGTTTTGCCGCAACGATTTATCGATGTTTAGCGTCGTTTTTTCGTTATTGTTTTATTCTTGCTTGATTATTGCATTATTTTTGATGTAGTTTTAGCTCCATGATTGTTTTGTCGCCAGGCCGGCTTTTTCGTTCGGGACTACGGGCCGCGCTCCCGGGTTTCGCCAGCGCCCTTCTCTTCCTCGCTCCCGGCAACGCCGAGGGGGAGCAGCCGCTGCGCGTGGTCGCCACGGGCGGGCGCATCGCCTACACTTTCTATTCGCCTCCGGCAGGCCTCACCGCTTTCCATCAGCGAACCCCGCACCAGCTCGGCGGACCGGTCGCCGAAATCCGGGTCGGCCTCATGGACTGGATGTACACGGACAAAACCGAGGTGGCCAATAGCCAGAACGACGTGGTGATCGACCACGCCTGGCTGGAGCGGGCCGCCACCGGCGAGGTCGCCCCCCTGGTCTTTTCGGGCGCCCGGCAGCTCGTGCTGCCGATGAATTCCTCCGCGCCCTACTGGCTTTCCGATCCCATCCCCTCCACCGTCTGGTCCAGGGGCCCTCCCCAGCGGGACGAACTGTTCTGGCTCCACCTCCGGGGCCGCATCCCCGAGGGCGGGAAGCTTCCCGTGGGCACGCCCGCCGGCTATCCCGGAGCCGGCTTCCTTGCCCACCCCCCCACCGAGAACGCCGGTCCCGTCGACACCGCAGGCCTCCTTCCCCCAATCGCCAACGCCACCCGCCGGACCGACGCGTTGCCGGTCATCGTCCTCGGACGCTACGCCGAACCGGGCCACCTCTCCGTCATCGGCATCGGCGACAGCATTCTCCACGGCTCCGGCGACAGCACCCGGCCCGAGGCCCACATCGCCGGCTACGGCTTCTTCAACCGGGCGGCGGTGGACCGCGATGGGCGGCATACCATCGCCCTGTTCAACCTTACCCGACACGGCCAGACCGCGGCCGCCTGGGTAAATCCCGCCCGTCAAAACCGCCAGAGGCCCTTCCTCCGGTTTGCCAACGTCGTGGTAGAAGAGTATGGCACCAACGACCTGAGCGCACGGGGCTCGGGAGATCCCGACACGATACTCGCCCGCCTAGAGTCCATCTGGTCTGCCGCACGCCAATCCGGTGTGCAGCGAATCGTTCGCACCCTGCTCCTGCCCCGTACCGCCAGCGACGATGGATGGAGTACCTCCCAGGGGCAAACGCCCAACCCTGGCTGGGAAGCTGGCGGAAAGCGCGACGAGATCAACGAGGGACTCCGGACCGCGCTCGCGGAGGGGCTCATCGACGCGCTGGTCGACACGCTCGCCGCTGTCGCCGACCCTGCCGACCAAAGCCGGTGGCTCAGCACCGGCAAGCCCCGCTTCGCCACCCCGGACGGCACGCACGTCAGCCCCGCCGGAAACATCCTCCTTGCCGCCCCCCTCCGCGACGCGCTTCTGGCGCTGCGCGTGGACGAACCTTCCTCGCCCTGACCCCAAAGCCCACCGCACCCCGGAGTCCGCCATGCTCTACCCCCAGGATAACGAAGCCCGCGAAGTCAAAGACCTTTCCGGCATCTGGCGGTTCCGCGTCGACCGCGACGGCGTCGGCCACCGCGACCAGTGGTTCGCCCGACCCCTCGCCGACCCCATCGACATGCCCGTGCCGTCCAGCTACAACGACCTCACCCAGGACGCAGGCATCCGCGACCATATCGGCGACGTGTGGTACGAGCGGACCTTCTTCGTGCCCGCGTCGTGGAAGGGCCAGCGGGTCTGCCTGCGCTTCGCCAGCGCCGAGCACACCGCCGCCGCGTGGGTGAACGGCTCCGAGGCCGTCCGCCACCGGGGCGGCTTCCTTCCCTTCGCCGCCGACGTGTCCGACACGGTGCGCTACGGCGAAGAGAACCGGGTCACGGTGGCGGTGAACAACGAGCTGAGCTGGGACCTGCTGCCCACCGGCTTCGTGAAGACCTACGACGACGCGAACCACCCGCCGGGCTACCGCACCCTGGAGTACCACTTCGACTTCTTCAACTACGCCGGGCTCAACCGGCCAGTCGTCCTGACCGCGACCCCGAAAACCTACATCGAGGACGTGCTCATCCGCACCACACTCAGCGGCGGCGACGCCGAGGTCGCCTATGAAATCACGCTGGGCGGCGGCACGGCCTCCCTCCAGACCCGCCTCCTCGACGAGGAGGGCCGGGAGGTCGCCCGGAGCGAAGGCGCGAAGGGCGTGCTGAACCTCCCCGCCGCGCGCCTCTGGGCGCCGGGAGACGCCTACCTCTACATCCTGGAATGCCGCGCGACCGATACGGCGGCGGGCACCGCCGACGTGTACCGGGAGCCCTTCGGCGTCCGCACCGTCGAGGTTGCGGGAGACCAGTTCCTCATCAACGGAAAGCCCTTCTACTTCCAGGGCTGCTGCAAGCACGAGGACATGGACCTCAAGGGGCGCGGGCTCGACCTGGCGGTGCTGGTCAAGGACTTCAACCTCATGCGCTGGATCGGCGCCAACTCCTTCCGCACCTCGCACTACCCCTACTCCGAGGAGATCATGCGGATGGCCGACCGGGCGGGCATCGTGGTGATCGACGAGGCCCCGGCCGTGGGCATGCGGGCCGAGAGCCCCTCCGTGCCCACCTACAGCGAGGAGCGCATCTCCTCGCGCACCCTCGCCCACCACCTGAAGGTCATGGGCGAGCTTATCCGCCGCGACAAGAACCACCCCTGCGTGGTCATGTGGAGCATGGCCAACGAGCCAATCGCGAACGAGCCCAAGGCCGGCGACTACTTCAGGGCCGTGGCCGAGGAAACCCGGCGGCTCGACCCCACCCGCCCGGTGACCATGGTCACCGAGCACGTGGGCAAGGTGGAGGAATGCTACCCCTTCCCCTACGTGGACGTGATGTGCATCAACCGCTACCATAGCTGGTACTCGGACCCGGGCCACCTCGGGCTGATCGAGATGCAGACCGTGGGCGAGCTTTCGCTCTGGTACAACCACTTCCGCAAGCCGCTGATCGTGAGCGAATACGGCGGCGACACCGTCGCGGGCCTCCACGCCGACCCGCCGGTGATGTTCAGCGAGGAATACCAGGTCGCCATGCTCGAGAATTTCCAGAAGGGTTTCGACCGCCTGCCCTTCGTTATCGGCGAGCACGTGTGGAATTTCGCGGATTTCGCCACCAAGCAGGGCATCACCCGGGTCCTGGGCAACCGCAAGGGCGTGTTTACCCGCCAGCGACAGCCCAAGGCGGCCGCCCACGCGCTTCGCGCCCGCTGGCACCAGCCGCGCCGGAAAACAACCTAAGCCCCCTTCATTTTTCTCCGCTTACGGCGTGACCAATCGCCGGGCTTTGGGTAAAGCTAGTCCGCGTGAATACCCAATCCGAAGAATCCACTGAGATCATCGAACGGCCCGGCTTCGACCGCGCCATGTCGCGCGACGAGATAAACGCCTTGCCCATGGGAGGTTACGACGGACCCGTACACCTCGTGCGCAGCCCGGAGGAATGCGGGGCCGCCCTGGAGGCCCTCGCCGGGGAGCCCGTGCTGGGCTTCGACACCGAAACCCGCCCCGCCTTCCGCAAGGGCGAGTCCTACCTCCCCTCCCTGGTCCAGCTCGCCGGCCGCGAGGCGGTCTATCTGTTCCAGCTCCGCACCCTCGGCTTCGGCGACGGGCTGATGCGCCTACTCGCCGACGAGCGGGTCGTGAAGGCCGGGGTCGCGGTCAAGCGCGACGTGCTCGACCTCCAGCAGCTCGCCCCCTTCGAGGCGGCCGGCTTCCTCGACCTCGGCGACATCGCCAAGGCCAATGGCATCCACAACCACGGCCTGCGCGGCCTATGCGCGGTCTTTCTCGGCTTCCGCATCTCGAAATCGGCCCAGCGCTCGAACTGGGCCCGGGCCGAGTACACCGACAAGATGGTCCGCTACGCCGCGACCGACGCCTGGCTGGGCCTCGAACTCTACCACCGCTTCAAAAAACGGGGCTACCTGTGATCACCGTCTGCGCCGCCAGCGTCCTCCAGGGCGCGGAGGCGTTCTCCACCCTCGGCGAGGTGCGCGTCGTGCCCGATGCGGCCATCGACGCCGCCAGTGTGCGCGACGCCGACGCCCTGGTCATCCGCTCCAAAACCCGGGTCGACGCCGCCCTGCTCCGCGACAGCCGCCTGCGCTTCGTAGGCACCGCCACCGCCGGCACCGACCACCTCGACACCGCCCTCCTCGCCGAGGCGGGCATCGCCTGCTGCGCCGCCCCCGGCTGCAATGCCGACGCGGTCGCCGAATATGTCACCGCCGCTCTCCTCGATCTCGCGCAGCGCTGCGGCGAGATGCTGGCCGGACGCACCCTCGGGGTGGTCGGCGTGGGGCAGGTCGGCCGCCGGGTGCTCCGCCACGCCGCCGCGCTTGGCATGAACGTCCTCGCCAACGACCCTCCCCGCCACCTGGCCGAGGGCGATCCCTCGCTCCTTCCGCTCGATGAAATCCTCCCCCAGTGCGACGCCATCACCCTACACACCCCCTTCACCGTGGACGGCCCCTTTCCCACCGCCCACCTCGCCAACCACGCCTTCTTCGAGCGGCTCAAGCCCGGCTGCCTCTTCATCAACGCCAGCCGCGGCGAGGTCGCCGATAGCGCCGCCCTCCTCCACGCCATCGACCACGGCGTGGTCCGCCGCTGCGCCCTCGACGTGTTCGAGGGCGAGCCCAAGCCCGACCTCCGCGTCGTCGCCGCTGCCGATCTCGCCACCCCCCACATCGCCGGCTACTCCTACGACGGACGGCTCAAGGGCACCCTCATGGTCTACCAGGCGCTCTGCCACTTCCTCGAAACCACCCCGCTCTGGACCCCCGAGCCCCTCCTGCCGACCCACCGCCATATCCCCCTCGACGAACGCGGTCACGACCCCGAGGAGCTTATCCGCCAGGCCGTCGGCGCCGCCTACGCCATACGGCGCGACGACGCCGAGTTCCGCGCCGGACTGGCCGGCGACGACTCCGCCCGGGGCACCCACTTCAACCGGCTGCGCAAGGAATACCCCGTGCGCCACGAGTTCCCCGCCTACACGATCTCCGCCGGAGCCCTCTCGCCCAATACACGCTCCGCCCTTGCCGCGCTCGGTTTTGCAATTACATAGAAGCGTGTCGTAAAAATTGCTTTCTTGTTGCGCCACTCGATAATTACGTCTAATCGTGGCGTAATTATGAAAAACACTCCTCTTTCGGTCACCCCTCCCTCCCGATCCGCCGACAATTACAATCTTAAAACGGCAGGCGCAGTCCTTATGTGTACCCTTCCCGCCCTCCTGGCCACCGCTTCGGACTGGACTTCCTGGGAGGACGCGCTGGACGCCCCCGGCAGCCTGAGTTTCGGCGTGGATTCCGATGGAAGCGTGCGGCACCGAACCAGCCTGTATCGTCCCGAGACCAGCGGTCCCAGGGCGGTCGAGGGGCAGGGCCCGGGCGAAGTCATGCAGGAGCTGCGCGGCGAACGGCTGTTCACCTTCGACCTGTCCAACAACCGCCTCATCGCCAGCCTGTCCCACCGCGGGGAGACACAGCATGCCAGCATCGTGACCGGCCTCAGCCCCGCCCCCATGGGCCCCCAGGCGCTGCGCGGCGTTTTTGTGCAGAAGGACCTGGTCGACGGCGGACCCTGGGGCTTTGCCATCCAGTCCGGAGACCAGGCCCCCCAGCCCTTCCACACCCTGCCCCAGGTGGGTTCGACCTACCTGGACGGCGTGATCCCCCGGTTCACGGCCCGCTACGGAAATCTTCGCATCGACCTAGTCGCCTTCGCCCCCGCTGCGCAGCCGCTCCCCACCGCCCCCCGGGCCCTGATCCAGGTCGTGTCCATCCTCAATCAGGGAAGCAGCCACGAGCAGGGCGAGCTGCACATCCTGGGCGGGGCAGAAAACGGGCACGAGGAGCTTTCGGCCCGCAGCCGGCAGGCGGTATTCTGCCTCGACGGCGAAGAATGGTCCGCCGGCTTTCCGGCGCGCGCGTTCTCCCTGGCCCCCGGCCAGCGCGCGACGCTCGCCTTCGGCTTCGCCCTCGGCGAATCCCCCAGCGAGCTGGCGTCCACCGGCCAACTGCTGCGCTCCCGCCTCACGCTGGACTGGCTCGGCCAGACCCACGCCATCCTGCGCGGCCGCCTGGGCCGGCTCTCCATCCCCGAATCGCCCTTCTGGGCCGAGTTCTTCGAGCGCCTGAGCGAGCAGAGCCGCATACCCGCCCTCTACCTCGACGACGGAAGGCTCGGCGGCACCTTCATCGGCAGCGGCTACGAAGGGGCGAAATCGATCTGGAGCCGTAACGTGTGGCTCAAGGACAGCTACTACCAGATGCTGGCGATGGCGATGGCGGAGCCCCGGCTGAGCGCCGACGCCGCCCTCTTCTTCCTTCGCTGGGGCGTGCCGCCCCAGCCCTACGGACGCGGCGTGAAGCGATTCCCCGAAGCCGGCCCCGAGCTGCATTCGCTCGGCCTCACCCTCGCCCCCTTCCTGCTGGCCGGCCACTACTACCGCAGTACCGGCGACAAGGAATTCTTCCTCGCCCATCCCGAGCTGTTCGACGCCGCCCGCCGCCGCTTCGCAACCCTGCTGGAAAGCCGCCGCGACAAGGAGGTCTACCTCTTCCATTCGATGTATATCTCGGACGGCGACGCCCGCGGCCTCTACCACAGCGGCTCGAACGTGCTCGCTTGGTATGCCTTCCAGCACATGGCCCGCATCGCCCGGGAAGTCTTCGGCGACGGCCATGCCGCCGACGAGTGGACGGCGATCGCCGGACGTATCCGCGAGGACCTCCTGAAGCACTGCACCGGACCCTCGCCCGACGGCCACCGTTTCTTCGAGGGGGTGAACGGCGACGGCAGTTTCCCGCCCGAGGTCGACGGCGAGGAGAGCGACCTCGGCCTCGCCCCTTTCTACGGAATACTCGAAGCCGACTTCGAGCCCCTCCAGACCCACCTGCGCCTCGGCCTGAGTGAACTCAATCCGCTGTACGGTCCGGCGGTCGACGGCATCTGGTGGCACGACAACATGTTCCACGGCTCCACGTTCCCCGCGTGGGTGGCCGCGCTCGGCGGGGCGCGCGACGAGAAGCAGCTCGCCCGGCGCATGGCCAAAATCGAGGGTCTCACCGACCTAGACGGTTCGATCTGGTGGTGGCCCTACGACCACAACCAGCAGGACGCATCAGCGCCCAAGCGCAAGCCGATCAAGTCCGGCTGGGCAGCGGGCGCGCTGGTCAACCGCTTCGTGAACGACATCCTCGGCCTGCGGGCCGACGTGCCCGCGCGCACCGTCTCGCTGCGGCCCTTCTGCCCCTGGAACGAATTCGCCTGGGAGGGCGCCCGCCAGGGCGCGGCAGCTTTCGACCTCGCCTACCGAGTCGGCGACCGTGCAACGAGCGGCGAACTGGTGAACCGCAACGACGAAGCCTACGCCGGCGTGATCGAGCTGGTGCTGCCCGCGGGTGCTGAGCCGGCGGCCTGCCGAATCAATGGCCAGCCAAGCGGGAACTTTGCCCGCACCCTGCGCTACGGACGCCCAGCCGTGCGGGTCGAAGCCGGCATCCCCCCCGGAGAACGCCTGGCCGTAGAAATCGACTTCGCCCTCCAGGACTAAAGACAGGCACCGCCCGGAAGATACGGCCTCACGGCCGCGCTACGAACAGTGCCCGACGCGATAGCGAATCAAGTCGAGCAAGGGTTGCCGCGTAAGCGTGGCGTTTAAGCGCAAGGCTTCCACGCCCTTCGAGCTTGCTCGGAGGGCGCGACGATTCTGAAAAGCGGACCCGCCACAAAAAAAATCAAACCGGGCGGGGGCGGCTCTAATCCACCGCGATCTTGATAACTACTTTATGCAGGGTGCCCTGGGAAACCATGGGCAGATGGGCGTCCTCGGGAAAGAAAACGACGAAGTGGCCGGCGTGCACCGAGACCCAGGACGATGGCGGCTCGCGGAAGAAAACGATGTCGCGGGAGGGATCGTACTCCTCGTCCACCGAAAGGCACGAGGGCAGCGCCCGCCAGCCCATGGTGTCGCAGCCGTCGAGCACGAACTGGATATCGATGAAGCGCCGGTGGGCCTCCAGCCGGCCCGATTCAGGGGCGCGGCCCGGACCCCGCTCGATGATCGCGTAGAGCTTGTCCTCGACCAGGGTCAGCTTGCCCGGGGGAATCTCGCGGATGTCCTTGCGTTCGAGGAACTCGAAGGCGCGGGCGAAGAGCGGGTGGAGTTCATGGTAGCGCGCATGCTGGGCGATGTGGTCGAGGATCATCGTGGCACCTGGTTTTTGGGGTTCAGTCGAAATCGGCCGGACGGTGGGGGTCGCGGAGGTGGGCGAAGGCAAGGGCGAGCTGGGTGGGACTGGTCCGGGGCGAGCTAAGCTCGGGTAGCTCGTGCTCGCCGAAAAACTCCGCCCCGCTCGTCTCGTGGCTCTCGGTAGCCTCGCCGCCCACAATTTCGCACAGGAAAAACATTTTATAGATGGTGAACGGGTAGTTGCCCGCGCCATGCAGGCTGCGGTCAAGCACCGCCTTGAGCTTGGTGGCGCGGAGGTCGAAGCCCGACTCCTCCCACACCTCGCGGCAGCAGGCGCTGCTAGGGGTCTCGTTCACATCGGCCCAGCCCCCGGGCAAGGTCCAGCGCCCGCCGTCGAGCAGCTCGCGCACCAGCAGCACCTTGCCCTCGCGGAACACCACCCCGCGCACGTCCACCTTGGGCGTCACATAGCCGGGGTCGCGGTCGAAGAGGTCCAGCACCCGTTCCGGCGCCACGCCGGCGTGCTGCGAGAAAATTTCCGCCCCCACCCGGCGCACGTCGTGGTAGCGCTCGAGGTCGTAGGGATTCTCGGAATAGGTCAGCCCGGACTGGGCCACCGAATGCAGCTCCCGCGCCCAGCGCAGCCAGAGGGGTTCGGGTGATTGGGGTTCGCTCATGGGCAGACTCTACACGCTTCACGGGCCGCTCGTCTAGTCAGGGAGCATCTCGCCCAGCAAGTCATCGCCCGCGCGGAGCGGACGCAGTATACGCCCGACATCCAGCGGGGGGATCTAGCGCACGCTCTTGCCCGGCTTGGCCCGTCGTCCCGAAGCGGACCCCGCTGCTCTAGATCTACGCATGACCGCGTCCAGCTCCTTCCGCCGGAAGCAGCCCTCGACATGGTCGTGGACCAT
>CBFGVE010000028.1:0-12521 GCA_965651915.1 uncultured bacterium | reverse complement strand
GTGCGCCGATGCTGCGCCCCTCCGCACCCTGGACGCGATCCACCTGGCGACCTGCATGCTCGCGCGGGCCCATCCGCTGCACACCAACGACCGCACCATGCGCCAGGCCGCCACCCACCTGGCCATCCCACTGGGACCGACAGCTTGATGAAGACATTTTCCTTTGCCATCCCAACGCCTTTTCGGGGATAAGGAAGGCATGAATCTTTCCAGCGATGAATTGCTCCGCTACAGCCGCCAGATCGCCCTTCCCGAGTTCGGACTCGAGGGCCAGCAGAGGCTAAAAAATTCGTCCGCCCTTGTCGTGGGCGCAGGGGGCCTCGGTTGTCCGGCAGCCCTCTACCTAGCCGCTGCGGGCATTGGACGCCTCGGCATCGTCGATGCCGACCAGGTCGATCTCAGCAATCTCCACCGCCAGATTCTCCACTCCACCGAATCCGTCGGCCATCGCAAGGTGGACTCGGCCGGGCGATCCCTCGCGGCCATGGCCCCCCATACCCGCTATGAGCTGCATGCAGAGCGGTTCTCCGCGGACAACGCCCAGAATCTCGTTAGCCGCTACGACCTGGTTATCGACGGCAGCGACAACTTCAGCACCCGCTACCTGGTAAACGACGCCTGCGTCCTGTTCGGAAAGCCTCTCGTGCACGGCAGCGTTTTCCGCTTCGACGGGATGGTGACCATATTCGCGGCGGCGGGAGGCCCCTGCTACCGCTGCCTCTTTCCTGAAATGCCGCCGCCCGACCAGATCCCCAACTGCGCCGAAGGCGGTGTGCTGGGCGCCGTTCCCGGTCTTGTAGGAGTCCTCCAGGCGACGGAGGCCATCAAGCTCCTAATCGGCCTGGGCAGCACGCTCGTCGGTCGCCTGCTAACCGTGGACCTGCTTAGCATGCGCTTCGGCGAACATCGGCTAGCCCGCGACCCGGGCTGTCCGGTCTGCGGCGACAGCCCCAGCATCACCACCTTGCGGTCCGAGGAATCGGGCTGTGGCGTTTCTCAGATCAAGGAGGAAATCGACGCCCCCACCGCAGCCGCTCTGTACCGGGGCGCATCGCCCCCGGTGCTCCTCGATGTCCGGGAACCCTGGGAGCTGGCCATCGCCTCGCTGCCAGGAGCCATCAGCATCCCGCTCCGCAGCTTGCCCGCCAGGATTGGGGAACTCGACCCCGCACAGCGCCACATTGTAATCTACCACCACGGAATGCGCAGCGAACGGGCTGCCGACCTACTCCGCCAGGCGGGCTTCCCGGCGGTAAGCAACCTAGCCGGGGGAATCGACGCCTGGAGCCGCCTGGTCGACGGCCGTGTTCCCCGCTACTGAGCCCTTGCGAGGCGGTACCGGGTCGTAGCCACCCGGATTCAGCGGGTGGCAGCGGAGCACCCGCCGGACCGAATAATAGAGCGCGACCGGTGCCGGATGGGTCCGGAAGCACTCCAGCGCATACCGGCTACAGCTTGGCTCGTGGCGGCACCCCGAATTCGCCCCCAGCAAACTATGCAACACAGGTGATACCAGCAACCTATAGAAACCAATCAGTCCGATGAAAATCCAAGCAGCTAGCCTGTCTAGCAGATGGACACCCCACGACAGAAACCGCAGGCCCAATGGATTGCGTTTTTTTTCAGTTTTTAATTGCTTCATAAGGCGAGTCGGCTTATTAATGCGCCTCTTTCGACTGGGACACCAAGGAGAATTTCATCATGGCCAAGCTTAACACCCGTGGAAACCGTAAAATCTCGACCGGCAACAAAATTACCCGCCGTGGTCTGCCTAAGAAAAAGGGCGGTATCGGCCTGAACACCACCGGGATTACCCGCCGGACCTTCAAGTCCAACATGCAGCGCAAAAAGATCCGCTTCGCCGACGGCACCGTCCGCACCATGTGGGTTCGCGTCAAGGATCTGCGCGCCGGTGTCTACGACAACCCCACCCAGGAATCGCTGCGCAAGTACAGCTAGTGCGCCCAGCCCCCTTCCCTAGCCCCGGGCATTGCCCGGGGCTTTTTTTTACCCGCCCCCCAGCAAAGCGCGTCCTCGGCCCGTCTCCCAACGGTTGACACATCCGCTGCCCCGCATTATTGATGCTCCGATGAAATTACCTATTCGAAAATACGGCGACCCGGTGCTCCGGGAAAAATGCACCCCCGTTGGGCAGGTGGGCGACGAGCTGAAAACCCTCGCGGCCAACATGCTTGAAACCATGTATGCCGCGAACGGTATCGGCCTGGCCGCCCAGCAGATTGGAAGGACCGAGGCGCTTTTCGTGATCGATATCCCCCCCGAGTCGGATGTGGATGAAGAGGGGCTGCGGGAAAATCCTGATGTGTCCATGCCGCTGCTTGCCTTCAACCCCTCGGTGGCCAATCCCTCCACAGACCTGTACGCAAGCGAAGAAGGCTGCCTCAGCTTCCCCGACATTAACGGCTCGATCACCCGCCCCGCCGAAATAGATTTCACGTACATGGATCAGGATGGTGCTACCCATACCCACCGGGTACGCGGGTTGCTCGCCCGGGCGGTGCAGCATGAGCTGGACCACCTCAATGGCGTGTTGTTCATCGATCGCATGTCTCCCGTGCGCAAAATCGCCATCGGCGGCAGACTCAAGCGCATGCGCGAAGCCACCCAGCGCAGCCTGAATCTGCGCTAGATTCGTTGCTGTAGCGGCGTCTCTGCGAGAGCGCATGCCGCTCATAGAACGGCCCCCTACAAGGTCCTAGTCCCCGTAGGTTACTTCGACACTTCGCGAGCGGCCTCCCACCACGACCAGCAGGCGGCTCCCCCGCGCGGCGACCAGGCTGATGTCCTCTTGCCTTTGGCCGGGCGCGAGCACAAAGTCGCGGCTGGCTGCGCCGGCGCGCACCGAGGCTCGCTGGGGTGATCGGGTAAGGTTTTCCAGAGTGAAGCTGACCGTAGTGGTGTACTGGGTGACGACCCCCTGTTCCCAGGTGTAGTGAGGCCTCACCACTCCCAGGTCATCCTTGTAGGTTTCGGAGGACTCCACCTTGCGCATTACGGTATGCGTTCCGCTGACCACGCTAACGCCTCGGACGTCGGCTATGAGCAAGGGAAATAGATCGGCGTTTTGCTCGCTTGGCGGATCGATAAATTCAGCCTCGGGAGGCGGCAGCAGGGGCTCCGCCTGAGAAACGGAAGGCAGCGTCGCGACATCAGGCTCCGCTACCGGAGTTGCTGCCAGCGGCAACTTTTCAGCCAGCTCGCGGCGTAGCGTGGCGACTTCCCTTTCCAACTCCCCAATCGTACGGTCCTTCACCAAAATCTGGCGGCGATGCTCCTCGGCCTCGTGCCGCAACTTATCCTTTCCCCACGCTAGTTCGCGGCGGAGTTCCTCCTTAGCACGCGCCTCCTGAGCCACAAGGTCCCCCAGCCTGCGCTCGAGATCCACGATGCGGGCCGACTTCTGCTCAATCTCCTGCTGGAGATGGGTAGGACTCTGGCCGCAGGCACAAAGCAGGAACGGAATGGTGAGGATGGCGAGCAGCTTGCGCATGTCGCAGACTACAATGAAAGTCCCACGCACAGCCAGTCCAATGTTGTAGTGGCTTCTCCGTGAGACGCAACGCCGCTCGCGGAGCGGCCCCTACAAATTTGGTCCGACATCCTGCCCACAATCCTTAATATTCAGGGCTGCGATTCAACCCAGCGTACCGCCTCACGCAACATCTGGGCGGCATCCTCGAACCCTAATTTCTTTTTGATGTTCGCCCGGTGAACCTCGACGGTGCGGGCGCTGAGGCCAAACTTCTCGGCAATTTTTCGCGTCGTGAGTCCTTCGCCCAGGCAGGAGAAGATTTCCCGCTCGCGCTGGCTGAGCTGCTCCAAACCCGAAGCGGGCGTGGCCTCATCGGCCCCGCCAAGGTAGCTGCGCAGCATGCGCTCGGACAATCCCCCGCTCACATAGATTTCACCCTTGAGCACGGTACGCAGGGCGTCGACGAGGACCTCGTCCGCGTCCTCCTTCATCACATAGCCCTGGGCTCCGGCCCGCAAGCACTTCTCGGCATGGGTCGCCTCGTCGTGCATGGATAGGACCAGGATGGGCTTGGCAAAGCCGGACTCCCTAAGGTCGCGGACGAGATCGATTCCGTTCTGGTCGCGCAGGATAAGATCGACTACCAAGGCATCGGGAGCCAAGGCCTTAACGGCGGCCTTCGCCTCATCCGGATCCCCCGCCTCGCCGCAGATGACCAGGTCGGGCGCACGGGCGAGCAACACCCCCATGCCATGGCGTACGATGGCGTGGTCGTCGACGATCAGGATGCGGTAGGGGGCAGCGCTCACGTCCAGTCCTCAGGTTGGGGGAGGGAGCCGTCCATCATGCCGGACGGCTCTCTCCCCGGCAAACCTGAAATTAGGCCACTACGCCGAAGTGCTCGCCCACCAGGTTGGCCAGCTCGTCGATGGTCTTGGCCACCGGCACCCCGGCCGCCGCGAAGGCGGCAGTCTTGGATTCGGCGGTCCCAGCACCTCCGGAGATGATTGCGCCGGCATGCCCCATGCGCTTCCCTTCGGGAGCGGTGTGGCCCACGATGAACGAGAACACCGGCTTGGTGATATGCTCGCGGATGAAGTCGGCGGTCTTTTCCTCTTCGTCGCCACCGATCTCGCCCACCAGCACGACGGCCTCGGTGTCGGGATCCTGCTCGTAGAGCGGAAGCAGATCGCGGAACGACGTGCCGATGATGGGGTCGCCGCCCACGCCCACGCAGGTGGACTGGCCAAGGCCCATGCGGGTCAGGGCATGGACGATCTCGTAGGTGAGGGTTCCACTACGCGAGACTACGCCGATCTTGCCGGGGTTGTGGATGTTCCCCGGCATAATCCCGATCTTGCACTGTCCGGGAGTGATGATGCCCGGGCAATTTGGGCCGATCAGACGCACGCCGCACTTCTTCACGTGGGCATAGGCCCCCACCATGTCCATCACCGGGATACCCTCGGTGATGCAGATGATGAGTTCGATGCCGGCATCGGCGGCCTCGATGATGGCGCCGCTGGCGAACCGGGCGGGAACGTAGATCACGCTCGCGGTAGCCTTGGTGGCCTGCACGGCGTCCTCCACGGTGTTGAAAACCGGAACGCCCAGGATCTCCTGGCCGCCCTTGCCTGGGGTGACCCCGCCGACGATCTTGGTGCCGTACTCCAGCATCTGCTGGGCGTGGAAGGACCCGTCGCGGCCGGTAATGCCCTGGACCAGAACGTGGGTGTTTTTATTGATCAGAATGCTCATGCTACGGATTCTCCTGCGGCAAGGCGGATGGCTTTCTTAACTCCTTCGGACAGCGTCTCGGCGGGGAGCAGGCCCGTGCCGTTGATAAGGGCAAGCCCCTCCTCGGCATTGGTGCCCACCAAGCGGACGACAATGGGCACTTCGATTTGGATTCGCTTCTGCGAATCGATGATCCCCCGGGCAATATCGTCGCAGCGGGTGATGCCGCCGAAGATGTTGATCAGGATGGCCTTCACCCGCCCGCTGCCAAGAATGAGTTTGAAGGCGTTGACCACCTTCTCGGGATTCGAGCTGCCGCCGACGTCGAGGAAGTTCGCGGGCTTCCCGCCGAAAAACTGGATCGCGTCCATTGTCGCCATCGCCAGTCCGGCGCCATTGACCATGCAGCCAATGTCACCATCCAGCTCGACGTAGCTAAGCCCCTTCTCGCGGGCCTGCACCTCGTTGACGTTCTCCTCGCCGAGGTCGCGCAGCGTCTCCAGCTCGGGATGGCGGAACAGGGCGTTGTCGTCGATATTGATTTTGCCATCGAGCGCGATCACCTCGCCGCCACCGGTGAGGACCAGCGGGTTGATCTCGGCGAGGGAGCAGTCCTTCTCGACGAAAAGGGCGAGGAGCTTGCGCATGATCTCAAGCACCGCCTCGGCGCCCGCGCCGTTCTTGTACAGCTTGCGGGCGACCGCGAGCGCCTCGGCCTCGGGAAAGTGGGTGGGCGACGCGGTGAACTTCAGAATCTTCTCCGGGCTGGTCGCGGCAACCTCCTCGATATCCACGCCACCCTCGGCGCTGCAGATAAAGGTAAGCCCCTTCACCGCGCGGTCGACGAGGATGCCGAGATAGGCCTCCTCGGAAATGTCGGCACCCTTTTCGATGAGCACCTTCCGGACGACACTGCCCTTGATGTCCATGCCGAGAATTTCGGTGGCCCGGGCGGCGGCCTCGTCGGGCGACTTGGCAATTTTAATGCCGCCCGCCTTGCCTCGTCCGCCCACGTGCACCTGCGCCTTGACGGCGACCGTGCCTCCGAGCTTCTGTGCGGCGTCCCGGGCTTCCTGGGGGCTGCTGGCGACGGCCCCGGCGGGAACCGGCAGCCCCGCCGCGCGGAACAGGTCTTTTGCTTGGTATTCGTGGATTTTCATGCCTTGCTGCTATACCTTGGATAGGGGTGAAACCTTTAAGCTGGAGCATGCTAATACAGCGGGGGCTGTACGGCAAGAGGGGGATGGATGTTTTTCACGCGGAGCCCTCCCCGAGTACAGCCATCCCTATGAGGAGACTAGGAAGGCGCATTCCAATGCCTGGACCAGACCCGGGGAAACGGGTCCAAGCCTCGGACAGGAGCAGCCTGCAAGCCCACGGGGGCAGACGGGCCTCATTTCCAAAAAAATCTGTTGCACTTTTATGGGATTCGGGCATTTTAACCGACTTCCCCGAGCGCCAGCTTTATGGCCATGAACGTGGAGAGGTGTCCGAGTGGTTTAAGGAGCACGCCTGGAAAGTGTGTGTACGCCAAAAGCGTACCGAGGGTTCGAATCCCTCCCTCTCCGCCAAAAATAAAGGCCCCCGCTTGGTAAAAAGCGGGGGCCTTTGTTTTTGGCGGAATGGCGAAGGGTGAGAACCCTTCGCGGCCGCAGGCCGGGGTTCGACAAACCGCCCGCGGGGGCGGGCGTTTTGGACGCGCGCAGCGCGCCCGCAGGGTGAGGGTTGCGGGGGCAGCAACCCGAATCCATCCCTCCCCCACGCCCTTCGAGCTTGCTCGGAGGGCACGATGATTCGCGCCCCGGCTCGCAACCAACCAAAATATACTACGGACTGGAGCGGCTAGGCGTGAGGGTGACGCACACGATCTGCTTGGCGGACGGCTGTTTCCTCGCAAGACTTGGCGCTGGAGGGGCGAAGAGACCCATTAAACCGGGAAGAAAGCGAATAGAGGGCTCAAACAAACCTATAGGCCGGAATGCGACCCTCAATTTTGCTAAGGCCCAAATCAATTGCGGCCTCAACCAAAACTCGCACTAGAGGTTTACACCCCTTGAACACTATTTTATCCAGAACCGCCTCGCCATGGTGCTCCACCAATCCTGCGACCAGCGCATTGATAAAAGAGCTGTTCGCCTGGGTAACCCCTGTGAAATCAAGCACTATCTCGGTGCAAAGACCAACGTAGGGATCAAGGCTGCTGAGCCGGAATTCATAGGCTTTCGAGCCATCGGCCAGACGCGCACCAAAATGCCCGCAAATGGAATACTCACGTCTCATGGGGTGAACGTAGCACCTCGATGCCTCGGTTGCAATAGCCCAGCGTGCTTTTTTGCACGGTGAAGCGAAGCGGCAAAATCCCCAGCATCCGCCTGTCCAAATGTCATTCCGATGATCGTGCCCGGATACTGGCAACCTCGGGGCAAATCAAACACCTCCGGATCCTTATCCCGCCGGATACGTAAAATGCCCCGCCCGCTCACAATCATCAGCCAGCCATGAACCTCCCGCATTAACCCAGCCACCAACGTCAAACCCACTCCCTCATTTGTCGGGCGACCCTTGCAAGAAACCTTAGGCTCCAGCGCCTTTTGAATCGCGGATTTGTCATCCAATTCTAATGCCCAGCGCGCCTCCAGATCCTGAAAGCTCTTAAGGACACCCCGCCCATTGTCGGCGATGGCAAGCCGCACAAGCCCTTCCTTGCCATTCACCTGTGCGGATGCGAACCCTGCTCCTTGGCTGTGCTGCCGAACGTTGTTTGCGGTTTCGGTCAGCACATACCACACAAGCGAATGTAATTCGCTCAGGGGATGCTCATACTCTTCGCCACCCGGCGCGATACAAGCCGCCATATCCCCTCCCAATCGATCCACATCATGGTCGATGACACGAACCGGGACAAAGCTTCCTCGGGAGCTATGTCGAACAAACGACTCCGGGATGTCCATGCCACACGCTTTGAACAAATCCAATCGCTGCAAATATCCTGTAATCGCGCATCGGTCTACACCCTCGATACATACCTCGCGCTGTTCACGCCGCCACCCCATGATGCGCGCCGCCAACGCCACCAACCCGACAGGGGTGATCCTGCGCAACGCCGAAACATCAATCGTCACCGGCTCGCCCGGAGGGGAACGCACGTCCAGCACCTGAAGATATGGCAGAATACCATCCGCGTTGATTTGGGCTGGCAGTAAAATCTTCATGGACTACGGATTTCCCGGTAAGGGTCAGCGCATGCGGGCTGTGAAGATGGCCATCTACTTGCCTTTGATTGAGGGGGTAAGGTGAGGTAGATTCCCGGCCAAATTTGTGTCAGCGGCTATTCGCTTGACCTTGCAGAACTGCCTGCCCCGGATGCTGTTGATCCGGTAGCCGACCGCGATAGTAGCATCCAGGTTACATGAAAACGTTTAGTGCGACACTATGGAGGTGGCATGAGGGCTTTTCAACGCCTTAATCTTGAATATTTTAGATGGATGGAATTCTGTGCGACATTTGGGCTCTTTTCGCTTGTGGGTCAGTCCTGCAGATGATCCAATCACCGACCGCCCCTAAGGAGACAAATTCAATGAACAGTGCTCAGGCTGACTGGAAAAAACTCTTCGACGCGGCTATTAAGGTTCGCGATTTGGCACCGTGGGAATGGATGGAGGAATTCGATGTGTTCGGATTCCGCCCACACGGTTGCAGCACCACGGCCTTCGTCGGGACCATGGGCGGTTCCGGCGACTACATGGCGGCTGCTGTGTATCCAGGCCCGAACGAGTGGCACGCCTTCTGTTCGGCAATGAATGCCCCGGGCGCGGAGGACGACCCGGGTCGGATTATGGATATCTACCAGGTCCAGGCCGTTTTTGGCCAGGCCTCTGACTTGGAACCTGCCGACCGGAAGCTTTTCCGTCAGCTGGGCCTAAGCTTTCCTCCCAGGGCGCTCCGCCCCTACTTCCGCAGCTACCGCCCAGGTTTCTTTCCCTGGTTAATCGAATCCGGGGAAGTCCAGTTGCTGACCCACGCCTTGGAACTCCTGCTGGACATCGCCCCACAAGTGCGGGAGGACCCCGACCTTCTTCAATTCTGCACCCGTCCGTATAGCATGCCGGTTATGATTCAAAAGGCGGCCGCAGGGCCTTGGGAACTGGGCGAGGATGTTTTCCCGCCGGTCGACGAGACACTGCAAATCCAGGTGCCGGAGCTGCTGGTCGAAATGATTGGCCGTATGGATACCAACACGGACCAAATTGAAGTGGACGTGTTTCCTTCGTTCATGCGTGTAGGCCCCTCGACCAAACGCCCGCTCAACCCCTATCTGCTTCTCATTGTCGAGCCCCAGTCGCGGTCGGTACTAGGCTTCGATATGCTGGAAGTAGCAACTACGCTCGAAGCCATGCGGGCGGCTTTTCCCGAGAAGCTGCTACAGGCACTCGCGAAAAGCGGCATCAGGCCCGCCACCATATCCGTCCGCAGCCCGTGGATACACGCATCGCTGGATGCCATCTGTGAAGAACTGGACATCAGTGTACGGCAGGCTACCCGTCTGCCTGCCCTGGACGCCGCCCGCCGCAGCTTCGAAAGCTCACTACAAGCTGGCAACTAGCACCTCGTCCCACAAAAGGACTAATCCTGCCGAGGTTCCTCTTGGCATGACGGAGTGGCGCTGGTTCTCCAAGCCGCACCAGCACCGTCGGGCGCCAAAGACGCTCGCCCGAGGGACCTAGCCGCGAAGGTAGGCGAAGGCCTGGGGGAGCTGGGCTATGAGGTCGCCCGCTACGAGGGCGTGTTCGCTGCCGCTCCACGACGCGAGGTCGCCGGCGAGGCCATGCAGGTAGACCGCCGACCGGGCCGCGTCGCCCGGCTTCACCCCCTGCCCCAGCAGCGCGGTCAGCATCCCCGCGAGCACGTCGCCGCTGCCCCCCGTGGCCATGCCGGGATTTCCGGTGAGATTGACGCTGATTCCTCCGTCCGGACAGGCCACCAACGTCCCCGCGCCCTTCAGCGCAACAACCGCCCCGGTGGCGGCGACCGCCGCACGTGCCGCGCCTATACGATCAGCCTGAATTTCCGGAGTTTCACGCCCCAGCAGGCGTCCCAGCTCGCCCGGATGCGGGGTGAGCACTACCGGAACACGGGCCACTTTCAGCATGGCCACCCTGCCGGCAAGGGCGTTAAGCGCGTCGGCGTCGATCACCAGGGGCGCGTGGATGTCGCGCAGCAGTCTTTGCACCAGCTCGAGGGTCTGGGGGTGCGGGGTCATGCCCGGCCCGATCAGCACGGCATCGTAGCGTGACAGCGCCAGGCGCTCGGCGTCCAACGCACGGCAGTCGAGCGAACCGCTGTCGCTCTCCGCTCCGCCAACTACCATCGCCTCGGGCGCCATGGCGGCGACGGCAGCCGCCACCAGGCGAGGAACGAGCACGGTGACCAGCCCAGCCCCGGAACGAAGAGCCGCGCGGGCGGCGAGCCCGATCGCCCCGGCATACCCCGGGGCTCCGCCTATAAGAAGCACATGCCCGTAGCTCCCCTTATGGCTGTCCCGAGCGCGGCGAGGCAAGGATGCGGCCACCTCGGCCCGGGCGATCAGGTCCGGCCCGGACGCCGAAGGAAGCTCGGCCACGAACCGATGGGGTATCCCGATATCGACCACTTCGACATGTCCGATGCATTCCAGGGCATCGGTCCGGAGCAAACCCGGCTTGGGCAAGGCGAAGGTCACCGTGAGGTCGGCCCTTACCGTGCCAGGCGCGGGCTCTCCGGTGTCTGGGTCGAGGCCGGAAGGGACGTCGATCGCCACAACCCGCGCGTGGTCGGCGAGGGATTCGATATACCGGAGCGCGGCGGCGACGGCTCCCCGGGGGGCACCCCGGCTTCCCGTACCCAGCAATCCATCGACCACAATATCGGCCTCTGGTTCGTCGAGAGTGCTTTCGGGCCAGTCGGCTTCTTCAGCCCGCTCTTCCCAGGCGACGTGGGCTTCGGTCATGGCATCGAACTGTACGCGGGCATCGCCCGCGAGCTTCTCCGCCGGGGCGGCGAGAAGCAGTCGGGTTGGAAACCCAGCCTGGTGAAGCAGGCGCGCAGCGACGAAGGCATCGCCGCCGTTGTTGCCTCGACCGGCAACCAGCAGGATGGAGGGCCAGGCTATGGGGAGCTGTTCAGCCAAGTGGCGTATGGCACGGGCGAGGCCCCGGCCAGCCCGCTCCATCAGCAGCGGGCCGGGCACACCGGTCTCCTCGATGGTGCGACGGTCGAGTTCACGCATCTGCTCGGCGGTGGCGCTGCGCACGGGGGCTCCTCGGATGGCGGGTGGTTCTACGTGCGCATTCTAGCGCGAGCGCCACGCCATCCCAATCCTTTTCTGCTCTGCACGTATCAAGGCTTTCCACCCAGATTGGACAAGTTGAGCGGCAGAAGGAGGCTCGGGGACATTCCCAGGGCCAAGCTCTGCTTGCCCGCGCATCTGCACATGGTGTAGTCTCCGGGCCATGAAGCTGTCCACCCAATCGAAACAGGCCGGAGAGGACATCGACCGGATTAGGCTCGAAGCCTCCTCCCTGTTGGACGAGGCCCAGCGGGCCAGGCTGGGGCAGTACATGACCCCGTCATCAACGGCGCACTTCATGGCATCCATGTTTTCGGATGTCCGGGGTGGACCGTGCAGGCTTCTCGACCCAGGAGCGGGGGTAGGGTCGCTTAGTGAAGCTTTTCTCCGCCGCTGCGGAACCAAAGGATTTCACGTTGAGTCAGTTGACGTGGATGCATTCGAGATCGACCCCCTATTGCGTGGATGCCTCCAATCCCAATTGGAAGGCTGCACCCGCAAGGGCCAGGTGGCATACCGGCTTTTCCCCGATGATTTCATTGAACTGGCCTCCCGGTCGCTGGCCGGGGATTTCTTTGCCTCCAGGCTGCCGCGCTACACGCATGCGATACTCAACCCCCCCTACAAGAAAATTCGGTCAGATTCGCCCCACCGCCATCTACTCCGCCGGGCGGGCATCGAGACGGTTAATTTGTATTCGGCCTTTACGGCCTTATCCCTGCTTCTGCTTGAGCCGGGTGGCGAGCTGGTAGCGATCATTCCGCGAAGTTTTTGCAATGGCCCCTATTACAAGCCGTTCCGCGAACTGATTCTTCGGGAGGCCAGCCTGAAACGGGTGCATCTTTTCGGGGCTCGGGACAAGGCGTTCAGGGACGACGACGTTTTACAGGAAAACGTAATTATTCACCTAGTTAAGGGCGGCGTCCAGGGGGAAGTCATGCTCTCTGCGTCAACGGATGATTCCTA